>CAZBIU010000039.1:0-28756 GCA_964491625.1 uncultured Myxococcales bacterium | reverse complement strand
GAAGTGGGGCTTGCCGATTTGGAAGGACGACAGCGGCAACTACGTCCACGAAGGCCGCTGGCAGGTCATGATCAGCGGCGAGTCCTACAAGGTCATCGTCGCCGAGGCGGCAAAGAAGGCGCTGGCCGAGTGTGGCGGCCAGTACTTCGAGCGCGTGTTTATCACGCACCCGCTGATGGCGCCCGACGGACGCTGCGTGGGCGCGGTGGGCTTTTCCAACCGCGAGAACACCGTGTACGTGTTCAAGGCCAAAGCGGTGCTCGCTACCATGGGCGGCGCCGTGCACGTGTTCAGGCCGCGCTCCACGGGCGAGGGCCTCGGCCGGTCGTGGTACCCGCCGTTCAATTCGGCAGGCAGCGCCGCGTTCACAATTTCGGCTGGCGCTGAAATGACCTGCCAGGAAGTGCGCTTCGTTCCCGTGCGTTTCAAAGACGCGTACGGCCCGGTGGGCGCGTGGTTCCTGTTGTTCAAGTCACTGGCCACCAACGCCCTCGGCGAAGACTACATGACGACCAATGATGCCGAGCTCGACAAGTGGGGCCCGTACGGCAGGGCCAAACCTACCCCGGCCAATCTGCGCAACTGGCTCATGATGCTCGACATTCAAAAGGGCAAGGGTCCGATCTATATGCGCACCGAGGAGGCCATCAAGAAGATCAGCCAGTCGATGCCCGACGAAAAGGCCGCGCGCAGGAAGCTGAAAGAGCTGGAGAGCGAGGCGTGGGAGGACTTCCTCGACATGACCATCGCCCAGGCGCTCTTGTGGGCGTCCACCAACGTCGAGCCCGAAAGGAAGCCGTCCGAGATCATGGCCTGCGAGCCGTACTTCATCGGGTCGCACTCGGGCGCCTCGGGTGCATGGGTGTCGGGCCCGCAGGATCTGCAGACCGCCGAAACCGCCAGCGACTATTTCTGGGGCTACGCGAACATGACCACGGTACCGGGGCTGTTCGCGGCCGGCGACGCCAGCGGCGCGTCCAGCCACAAGTTCTCGTCGGGCTCGTTCACCGAGGGCCGCATCGCCGGCAAGGCGGCGCTGCAGTTCATCGTCGAGAAGGGCGCGGGCGCTCAGGTGCCGGACGCTCAGGTCCAGGGTCTCGTCGGCGAGATGTTGAAACCGCTCGAAACCTTCGAGCAGCACAAGGGCGACACCACGGATCCGGACATCAATCCCGCCTACCTTCGCCCGAAGCAGATGATGGCCCGGCTGCAGAAGGTCATGGACGAGTACGCGGGCGGCGTGTCTACCCAGCTTGCCACCAGCAAGACGCAATTGGAGAAGGGTTTGGAGCTGCTGGGTCTTCTGCGTGAAGACGCGGTCAAGCTCGGCGCCGAGACGACACACGAGCTGATGCGCTGCTGGGAAAATCGGCACCGCCTGTTGCAGGCCGAGGCCCACATGCGGTCGGTCCTGTTTCGCGAGGAGACCCGCTGGCCGGGCTACTACGTGCGCGCAGACAAGCCGACGCTCGACCAGGCCAACTGGCTGGCCTTCTGCAACTCGAAGCGCGATCCGCAGACGGGCGAGTGGACCATGATCAAACGCCCGGTGAAGTACCTCACACGCGATTCTGAGCGGTGACAGGCAACGGCGCCACAGCACCCGGCCCGCCGCGCGGCAAATTGGTCGTGGTGGGCGGCGGCATTGCCGGCATCTCGGCCGCCGTCGAGGCGGCGGAGATCGGGTGCGAGGTGGTGCTGGTGGAACGAGAGCCGCACCTGGGCGGGCGCGTGGCCCAAATGCATCAGTACTTTCCTAAGTTGTGCCCGCCGGTCTGCGGCCTGGAGATCAATCTCCGTCGTATTCGCACGAGTCCCCGAATCAAGATCCACACGCTGACCCAGGTGCAGTCCGTGGCTGGCGTTCCCGGCCAATACCGGGTCACGCTTCGGCAGGAACCGCGCTTCGTCGGCGAGCAATGCTCGGCGTGTGGCACCTGTGCCGCGGCCTGTCCGGTGGAGAGGTCCAGCGGCTTCGACTTCGGCTTGGGCAAGACGAGGGCGGCGTATCTTGCCTATCCTGGCGCATGGCCCACCCGCTACACCATCGACGGGAACGCCTGCACTGGGTCGAGTTGCGGGAGGTGCGTGCCCTTGTGTCCTTGTCAGGCGATTGATCTGTCGGCGAAGGCGCGCACCATGGAGGTCGAGGCGGCGGCGCTGATTTGGGCGACCGGGTGGCGGCCCTACCAGCCGTCGCGGCTTTCGGATCTGGGCTATGGATCACACCCCGACATCATCACCAACATGATGATGGAAAGGCTGGCGTCGCCGCACGGTCCGACCGGCGGACGCGTGCAGTGCCCGTCCGACGACCGCATTCCATCTAGCATCGCATTCGTGCAGTGTGCGGGCTCGCGCGACGATGCGCACCTCCCGTATTGCTCGGGGCTGTGTTGCATGGCTTCGGCTAAGCACGCGCGCTACTTGCGCGCGCAGCTCCCCGAGGCCGAGATCTCCATCTACTACATCGACCGGCGCGCGTCGGGCCGGCAGGAAAGTTTCCTGGCCGAGACAGAACGCGATCCCAAGATTCACTTTGTGCCAGGTAAGGTTTCGAAAGTCTCCGTGGAAGGCGGCAAGCCGGTGCTGGACGTGGAAGACATGACGCGTGGAAAGCGGATTCGTCAGTCGGTCGACTTGCTTGTTCTGGCCACGGGCATGGTTGCGTCGGAAACCGCCGTGTCGCTCGCTCGCGATGGCTACGGCTTTCTCGCGGGATCAGTCGGACAGCTTTCGGCCGGCTGCGCGCGCGAGCCGATGGATGTGGCCAACGCGGTTCGCGATGCGACCAGCGCGGTACTGCGCGCGCTCGCGGTTTGCCCCGCGAGGGGAGGGTAGGGCATGGCCAGGGCCGCGGTCCTCATCTGCCAAGGCTGCAGGATTGGGTCGGCGCTCGACTTGCTGGCGCTGGAGAAAGTGGCGACCCAATGCGAGGGCGTCTGTCTGGCGAAATCCGTGCCGCTGCTTTGTGGTGAAGAAGGCTCGAAGCTCATCGATGAGAGCTTGGGAGGCTCGAACGCGCTGATCATCGCCGCGTGCGCGCCCCGCTTTCACACCCACGCCTTTGTGCGCCCAGGCTGTTACACCGGGCGGGTGAGTTTGCGCGAGTTGGCGGTGGGCAGTCACGAGCCGAGCCAGGAAGACACGCAGATGCTGGCCGAGGACATGATTCGCATGGGGGTAGCGCGCGCATCGCGCGTGGAGCTGCCCAAGGCCGAGCCGCTGCCCGCGGAGCGGAGCGTGCTGGTGGTGGGCGGCGGGCCCACCGGGATGGCCGCCGCGCTGGGCGTGGCGCGCGCCGGGTACAAGGCGGTGTTGGTGGAGAAGGAGTCTGGGCTTGGCGGCTGGCTGCGGACGTGGAAGCGGACCCTGCCGAGCCGAGCGCCCCATCGTGAGTTGCAAGCCACGGAGATCGAGAGCCGTCGCAAGGAAGTCGAAGCGCACCCGAACATCGCGGTTTATTGCGGCGCGACTGTGGAGCGGGTTTCCGGCCAGCCAGGGGAATTCAGGGTTGAGATCAGGGCGGGCGAGCAGGAAGTCACCGCGCGCGTCGGCGCTATCGTGCAGGCGACCGGCTTCAAACCGTACGACGCGAGCAAACTGCCCCACCTGGGCTACGGACGCTCGCCCGACGTCATCACCAGCGTCGAGCTTGAGCGCATGCTCGGAAGCGGAAAGGTTCGGCGTCCCTCGGACGGAAGAAGACCGGCACGCATCGCCTTCATTCAATGCGCCGGATCGCGCGATCCGCAGCACCTGCCGTACTGCTCGAACCTCTGCTGTCGCGTGACGTTGAAACAAGCCCTGTGGCTGCGCGAGCTGGACCCGAGCTGCCAGGCCTTCGTCGTCGCGAAAGAGATTCGTACTCCCGGATTGCACGAGGACTTCTACCGGCGGGCGCAGGAGGATCGGGGCATCTTCATCTGCAAGGGCGAGGTGGCTTCTGTGCAGACCGAGGCGGGCGGATTGGTCATCGCACTTGGCAAGAGTCAGCTTGGCGACGACGTGGAGCTGGAAGCTGACCTGGTCGTGCTGGCGGTGGGCATGGTGCCGGTTTCGAGCGACGGCATCGCCCAGCGCGAGCTGAAGGATGCGCGCAGAAATCTGGCGAGGGGCGATGGAGATGCCGCTGTCTTGCAGGCAACCATCGACCGACTTGCGCCCATCGAAGGCACCGAGATCCTCGGTTTGAGCTATCGCCAGGGTCCTGATTTGCCGGCCCTCGAATATGGTTTTCCCGATTCGCACTTCATTTGTTTTCCGTACGAGACCCGCCGCACGGGCATCTACGCCGCCGGCTGTTTGCGCGCGCCAGGCGACATCGAAAGCTGCCGCATCGACGGCGAGGGCGCGGCGTTGAAGGCAATCTCGGCCATTGAACACTGCGCCGCGGGCGAGGCCGTGCATCCACGCTGGGGCGACATCTCGCCACCGGTCTTCAACCTGCAACGGTGCACCCAATGCAAGCGCTGCACCGAGGAATGCCCATTCGGCACCCTCGACGAGGACGAGAAGTGCACGCCCAAACCCAATCCTGGGCGCTGCCGACGCTGCGGCATCTGCCTCGGCGCGTGCCCCGAGCGAATCATTTCCTACGCCGACTATTCCGTCGACATCGTGTCGCGCATGATCAAGTCCATCGAGGTGCCAGACGAATTCGAGAACAAGCCGCGCATCCTGATGTTCCTGTGCGAAAACGACGCCTACCCGGCGTTGGAATTGGCCGGCTTCCACGGGCAGCGTTACAGCGCCTTCGTGCGCGCGATCTCGGTAAGGTGCCTGGGGGCGGTCAACGTGGTGTGGTTGGCGGACGCGTTCGCGCGCGGCTTCGACGGCGTGCTTCTGCTCGGGTGCAAGCCGGGCGAAGAGACGCAGTGCCACTACACGAAAGGCAGCGATCTTCTCGCCACCCGCAGTGAAAACATCAAGCAGAAGCTCAAGCAGATGGCACTGGAAGATAAGCGCTTGCGTGTGGACTACGTCACCCTGTCTGACTACCTGGTCTTGCCCAAGCTGATCGATGAATTCGTGAAGCAACTGGACGGCCTGGGGCCAAATCCCTTCAAAGACTCGTAGGCCGCCATGTCGACGAATACCGCCATCCAACCCGGAGCGCCAAGGACAGAGCGCCTGCGACCCGATCGGCGGTTGCTTGCCTCTGTGCTGGGCAGCGGTGGCGAGGATCTGCGCAAGTGCATGCAGTGTGCGACTTGCTCCAGCGTCTGCGAGATCCTGAATGGTGACTCGCCCGGGCCGCGCAAGGAAATGCTTTGGGCGCAGTGGGGCCTGCGCGATCGCCTGATGAGCGATGCGAACCTTTGGCTGTGCCATCAGTGTGGTGATTGCACTCGCCGCTGCCCGCGCGGGGCGCGCCCAAGCGACGTGCTGGCGGCGCTTCGACGCGAGTGCATCGTTCATTTCTCTTGGCCGCGCGCATTTGGGCGGTGGGCGAATCGTCCGGCGAGCGGGGCTTGCATCTTGCTGTTCGCGCTGGGCGTGTTGTGGGGCGCATCGGTCCTATGGCAGTCGTCGGGCGCGGCTTCGGTCGAACTCGCGCTTGCGGGAAAGCGGGCCGTGTTTCCGTTCTGGGCGCGGCTGCCGCACTGGCTTCTGGGTAGCCTATTCGGCACTCTGCTGGCATTCGACGTGGTCGTTCTGGTCCGGGGTGCGAAGCGCTTGTGGCACGGCATGGTGGCGGCGGACGGCAAACCAGTCGGGTCGGTCGGCCCCAGTTTGCGCGCGGCCCTGTGGCGCATCCTGTTTCACGACGACTTCGCATCGTGCGCGGCCAGCCAGGCCCGCCGCGCCCATCACTTGCTGGTGGTGCTCGGCATGCTCGCGCTGTGGCTCACCAGCCTTTGGGCAGTGACCGCGCGATGGAATCCATTGCTGGGCGGCTTGGTGTACCCGTTCGACTTCTGGAATCCGTGGAAGGTCATGGCGAACCTCGGCGGTCTCTCACTGGTGCTCGGCTTGTCGTTGATGCTATGGGAGCGCTGGCGTCGTCCCGAGACCGCCGGCGCCACGCGCGGCTCGGACCTGGTGTTGCTGGTGCTCCTGTTGCTGATAGCTCTGTCCGGATTCGCGGCCGAGGGATTGCACCTGCTGCGCATCGAACCGCTTCGCTACTTTGTCTACGCGGGTCACCTGTCCTTGGTCGCTACGCTGATTCTGCTCTTGCCCTATTCCAAGCTCGCGCACCTGCTGTACCGGACCGTGGCGATGACCTACGCCGAGCACACCGGCCGCCGCGGCTTTGCGCGCCGACAGTCTGAAGGCGAGGGCAAGGGATGATCCGCCGTCGCAATCTGGGGTTGCTGCTGGCGGCGCTCGCGGTGCCGTTACTGGTTGCCGTCGTCGGGTTCGCCGCCCGTCCGTCGGTGCCAGCGCCATGGCTAGAGCCCGCCCGAGCCCAGACCGCCTGCATCCTTCCGCGGGAACAGATGCGCTACCAACACATGTCCTACCTGAAGGCGCTGCGAGACCGGGTCGTGCGCGAAGGCATCCGAAGCGCGCAGTCGCAAGGCATCAGCTCATGCCAGGGCTGCCACGCTCACCGCGAACAGTTCTGCGACCGCTGTCACGAACAAGCCGGCGTGACCCCGGACTGCTTCGGGTGCCATGTGTTCTAGGGACCGCACCTCGATCAGGGGAATCTTGATTCCAACCTGAGACTCGCTCAATGTGAGGGCCATGGGGCAGTCTCTTCGCCTCCGCGACTTGCTCTGCGTGGTGGTGCTGCTTGCCCTGATTGGCTGCGCGGGGCCGTCCGCGGAGCTGCGGGCGGGGAAGCGAGGCGCGCGAGAGGAAGGAATGGCGACCTACTATTCGCCTCGGCTGGCCGGTCACCGGACCGCCAACGGCGAGCGATACGATCCGAACCAATTCACCGCCGCCCACCCGGTCATCCCGTTCGGCACCCACGTTCAGGTGGTCCGCACCGATCGCGCCGGTCGGGCGGTCATCGTTCGCATCAACGACCGCTGCAAGGGTCGCAAGAAGATCATCGACGTCTCGCAGGCGGCGGCACGCCAGCTGGACATGCTGCAAACCGGAATCGTCCCCGTGCAACTGGAGATCGTCGCACCGGCTCCGTGAAGGTCTGAACCCGCTGGGAGCGCGGGTCTCCGTCGCGACTCGGACCGCGCAGCGGCGGTCACCGATCGCCGCGAACGCAGCTCGCCGCTGTGCGCGCATGGCCCGCCCTTTTCTCGACCCCTCCTTGCAGCGGGAATCTCATGGCATCATCCGCCCATGCTGTCATTCCTACCTCTCCGTAGAGGATTCTGCTTCTTACTGCCAGGCCTCTGCCTGGCGGCCGGCTGGGCTCGCTCCGCCCGTGCTTCCAGCACGCTTGAAATCCTTGGCGCCACCTCGGGCGGCAACCAGCTCACCGCGCGGGTTCTCTCCCGTGGATCGGCCGCGACCTACTTCAA
This sequence comes from uncultured Myxococcales bacterium, assembly GCA_964491625.1. Classification (GTDB taxonomy): domain Bacteria; phylum Myxococcota_A; class Polyangia; order Fen-1088; family Fen-1088; genus Fen-1118. The sequence goes on along the minus strand of CAZBIU010000039.1, from coordinate 21,317 downwards.
TCCGTCGCTGTTGCCCGAGGCTACGCCGAAGATGGAAGTGGGGCTCTTCGGTTTGGCCCTGCAATCCAACATCCACCTCAAGGCCCGTCCGCCCGGACACGACGTGCCCGATACCATCTACGGCACCGAGCTCTACGATCCGAACGCGAAGCCGGGCGATCTCATCTTGCGCCCGATGCCGACGTCGAGTCTCTTCAATCCCCGATCCGACACCGACGCCGATCAGAACGTGGTCTACGCTGCCATCGGCATGGTGCGACCGTTGGCCGGCCGAAGCCTGGTGTTTGGCTTCTATGCGTTTCTCCCGGTGCACGCTTTTCTCGACCAGAAGGGCTTCTTTCCCGACGAGCGCGAGCAGTACTTCTCGAACCAGCTCCACTCCGAGCTGCTCGGCGACCGCCTGAATGTTTCCTCTATCACCTTTGCGCTGGGCTCTCAGCTCGCGGATTGGATCTCGCTCGGTGTCGGCATCGACGTGTCAATCTTCACCGTCACCAAGATGACCGTATATCTGCAGGACGGTACCAATCAAGGCAACGTGATCCTGGCTCCGGACATTCACACCGACAGCAAGTTCAAGCCGTACTTTGGTTTGACAGTTCACCCGACCGAGCGCGTGTCGCTGGTGGCGACCCTGCACCTTCCCTTTGCCAATACTACCCAAGGACAGAACGAAATCCGCTTCTGGAACAACAATGACCCCCAAGGGAAGCCCATTGTGGCGGAACAGACCTACACATTTTCGCAGGGCAGTGAGCCCTTGCGAGTCGGGGTTGGCGGCAGCTTCCGGGGCTGCCCGCGCGCCGACGGCAGCGTTCCATGGGAGGTTGGCGTGCAGCTCGTCGGCGAACGCTGGTCGCAATACTACAACCGGCAGGGTGAGCACCCGCTCGACACCTGGAGCAACACGGTCAGCTACGCGGTCGGGGGTGGATTCCTGTGGAAGGATCGTCACGTGACGGCGGACCTCGGCTACGTGCCGTCACCGGTTCCGGATCAGACCGGCCAAACCAACTACGTGGACAACTCGCGCCTCATTGCCAGCCTGGGAATCGAAGGACCGGTGCGTTTTCTCGGCAAAGATCTCGAGGCTGGGCTCACTGTTTTTGGGTCGTACTTTATCCCCCGCGAAGTGACCAAGAGCGACAGCGCCGCTCACCCGGTCGTGGACGAGTACCCCGACAACGCCGTCGACGCGATCACCCACCTGCCCATGCCAGACTCGGCCGGGCTCCAGACCAACAACCCCGGCTATCCGGGGTGGAAGAGCACGGGCTACATGCTCGGTTTGGGCGCGACGTTCAGAATCGCCAGGTAGGCGTCGCCTTTACTGCGGGAAGAGCACGGCTTCCTGCGTGCGCAGCCACTCGCAGGTGACGCCGGTACCGCCGTCGAGACCACCCGCATCGATAGCCGACGCATCCACTGCGCTGGCATTGCCGGCGCTCGCGACCTTCACCATGGTGAAGGTGCTGCTACAAAGGGTTGCGTCCGGGCTGGCCTTGCCTTGTTCGTAGAGTCCCTTGAGCGAGGTCGGGTCGCTGTCGAGCACGTTCTGCTGCGACGTGAAGTCCATCTTGCCTAGGAAGCGATCGGGCGCGACCGGGATTGCGGAGATGGCGGTGGTCTGCCGCTGATCCACGTACATGACGCCGTTGGCCAGACCGGTGATACGCAGGGTGATTCCGGGATTTCCGTCGTGGTCTTCGTCGAACACGGCTGGGTCGGTGGGGTCTGTGGGCAACGGATCGGTGGCTGGGTTGGGGAGAATCGCGCCCGCCACCTCGACCAGGGTAGGGAAGGTGAGCACTGGGATTCCATCCCCGCCTGCGACGAGCGTACCAGGGCGGGCGAAAAGCTTCTCCGTGTGCGCCCAAGCGTCTGGCATCACCACTTTGGTGGGCGAGCTCGGCTGGTCGATCTCGGCCCGGTCGCAGTATCGTCCGTCGGCGACGAGGTTCGTGCCCGATTGGGTGATGTTCACCAGCATGTAGAAGAGTGTCTGGGGGCGGAGGGTGTTGACGAGAGGAGCCACCACGACTTGGGTGGCAAGGGCACGGATGGCCCAGGTCCCTGAAACGTCGGTCACGCTCGCCAGGCCCGCCTTGTCGGTGCAATACGGCGATGCTGGTGACGTATCCACTCCAGTCGATGGCGCCTCTCCATCGGTGACCTCCCCGGCGTCGATGGCATCAGGGCTAGATGGTGCGTCGGGGCTTGTGGTGCTGCCGCTGCCGCAGCCAACTGCACCGCCGGTCAGCGCGGCGCCGAGCAATAGAAACGACGGCACAAATGCGAAGGTCGATTGGGTTCTGGACATGGATCGGCACAATAGCAGAAAGCCGCGGCAAACCCATAGGCCACGGCGTCCCGAGACAGTCGCGGTCTGGCTTTCCGTTGCGTCCGGCCAAATCCAGCGGTATGTGAAACGTAACTTGGGCAGTGAATTTGGGTTGTTCGGATGTCTTCTTTGGAGATGGACGGAGGTTTGTGATGGAAAACAGCGTAGGCCTGAAGAAGCACGGGGTTGTGTACAGGGTGGGACAACACCCATTGGGCGCATTTCTGGGCGGTTTGCTGTCGGCACTGGTCTGCGGTGTGTTGGGGTATGCACACGGAGAGATAGTGGCCGCAGTCATGGCGGTTCTTGGCGCGGTGGTCGGCGCTCTTCTCGGCGCAATGATGGCCGCTTCCGCTAGCCGAGACGTTTAGACGGCGTGGGCGATGTGAGCGTAACGGCGGCTCTCCTGCCGAGGGATAGGTCTATTCCAAGCGCGATCCTTGCGTCGCTGTGAGCGGCGTGATAGCCACTCGCAACCCATGGACGCAGTTCGACACATGGGGGAGCAGCCACTCGGTCGCCTGCTCGCCCGCTATTCCTTGCCCGCCATCGCCGGGTTCCTTGCCAACGCGCTCTATCAGTTCGCCGATCGGATCATCGTGGGCCGCGGCGTGGGAACCCTGGGCATGGCGGCCGTGACCGCCGCGTTTCCGCTCTCCATCGTCGGGATGGCCGTGGCCTTGTTGCTCGGCACGGGAACCGGTAATCGAATTGCGGTCTTGCTCGGCCAGCAGAATCGCGACGAAGCCGAGCGGGTGCTCGGACAAAGCGTGCGCCTGGGGCTTATCCTGGGGATCGCGCTTGCGCTTCTGACTTGGGCTTTCACGCGGCCTATTCTCATCGCCTGCGGCTGCGAGGTGCGGCTCTTACCCATGGCGATTCCTTTCGCGCGCATCCTCGCGGTAGGGCAGATCTTCGTCATCGTCCTCATCTCGATGGGCAATATCTTGCGTGTGCAAGGCCGGCCCATGTTGGGGCTTGGGCTCATGCTCGGCAGCAATGCTCTCAACGTTTGTCTCGCGTTGATCGCGGTGTACGTCCTGCACCTGGGCGTCAAGGGAACCGCGTTGGCCACGTCGCTTTCTCAAGTGGTGGGTTGCCTGCTCGTGGTCAGCTTCGCGCAAAGTCGCTGGAGCGTGTTGCACATCCGCCGCTACTTCCTGCGCGCCGACCGGGCAATCGCACGGTCCATCATCACGCTCGGGGCGCCCTTCGGCCTCATGCAAGTTCTGGCCACCTTGGTCTTTCTGGCCGCGAACCGCGGGGCTGCTAGCCAGGCGGGCAGCCGGGGGCTCGCCACCCTCGGAGTACTCAACACCGTGGCGATGTTGCTCATCTACCCGTCGCTGGGGGTGATGCAGGCCATGATGCCGCTCGTGGGCTTCAATCGAGGGGCAGGGCGTCCGGACCGCGTGTATGGGCTCCTCATGCGGGTGCTGGTCACCAGCCTGGGCATGGGCGTCTTCTTCGCCGCGCTGATTGCCGTCATTCCAGGTCCGGTGGCGGCGCTGTTCAGTAAGACGGACCCCGAGTTGATCGCCATGGTCAGGCGTGGGCTGCCTTGGTTCGTCATTCCCGTCACGCTCTTCGGCGTGACCGGGACCATGGCCCACTACTTCCTCGCCGCACACGAGCCGCGCAAGGCTGCGGTGCTGCTCTTGGGGCGGCAGATTCTCGCGATGCCACTCTTCCTGGTGCTTCCGCGGCTGTTTGGTTTCTATGGCATGTACCTCGCGGCGCCGCTCGCGGATCTGCCTCTCGCGGTGATCGGGACGATCTTCATGCTGAGCGAAGCTGGCCACCTCAAGGCAGCGATTGCGCAGAAAGCGAACGGCGCGCAGGCAGGCGGCACGCTCGCGGCCGGTGAGCCCGCGGCCGGCTGAGCGTCGACGGCTGGCGGCACTGCTCAAAGCTTTGCGGCGCTGGTCGGCTGCTTAGGTCGAACAGCGACCGGCAACACGAGGGGGAAGGTGGTCTTCCCGTCGGCAGTGAAGGTCAGCTCACCTTGGTAGTCCGAATCCAAGACCACCACGGCGTAGCTGCCCGCCGGCGGAGTGGTAAAGAAGAAACGCCCGGTCACGTCGCTGTGGAAGATCGCAAGGAACGATTCCGCCCCGCCAGACGTCGGTCTGAGCCCGATCCGTAGCTCCGGCAGGGTTACCCGCGACGAGTGAGGCAAATCCAATCTTCCTTGGAAAGACGGCAGCAGCGTGCGCACCGGCTCAGCCGCCGGGGGCGAAGGAGAGGCGACGACCACCGTCGGAGGTGGCGCTGGATTCGCCGCCGCGATGTACGAGACATCTTCCGCGAGCTCGGCCAAGGCCGCCACGCCGTCGAGAAGTGCGAGAAAGCCCTGGCCGCCGCCATGGTGGTGGTGGTACCCGCCGTAATGTCCGCCGCGCACATGCTGTTCCGGCCCTACGCACCCCACGGCTGCAAGCAAACCCAGCAAGGAAATGATCCGCCGACGCATGCCCTCACGCTGAGCAAGAGCGGGGCCAGCGCTAGGCCGGCAAAATCCCTCGCCTTTTGAAAAGGAGCGGCGCGCCTGTGACTTCTACACCTCAGATTGTGCCGTGCCCGGCAAGCCCACCTCCATCGCTCGCAGATCCCGCCTGGGAGGTATAGCGCCGAGCTTACATTCGACACCATCGGCTACTTCTACCTTACCCCCACCGGCCTAGACAATCTTCCTGCGCCCGAGCCGGGCGACTTCAGACTGTCTCCATTTGGCAGTCTGTGAGGCGTTGTATCCTACCGCTTCTCTTTGGCGGCCGATTCCTGCGCGCGCTGCTGGCCTTTGCGCGCGACCGGATTCTCGGGATCAAGGGCGAGTGCGTGGCCGAAGGAGCGCTCGGCTTCCACGAACTGTTCGGAGGCCAACTGCACCTTGCCCAACACGATGAGGGCGCGCACCTTCAGCGCCGTCGATGCATTCTTGCTTGCCGCCACGGCCTGGGTGGCGGCAACTCGCGCCGTGGCCATGTGGTTGTCGCCAAAGGCCGACTCGGCCTTCCTGACCGCGGCCAGCACCTGTTCGTTCGAGCTCTGCGATTCCGGCTCGGAGGCGGGCGGCGGGGGGAGGGCCTCGTTCTTAACAACAGGCCTGCTCTCGGCCTTGCCCGCCTTGCCGGCCCTGGCTTCGCCTGCCAGGGTCGTGGTCGTGGTCGTGGTCGCGGTCGTGGCCGTGGCCGATCTCCTACCCGGCGCGGTAGCTCTCTTACCGTCTGACACCGACCTCGCCGCTCCCTTCGTTTCCGCCTTCGCCTTCGCTTGCAGCTCCGGCTCGGCCTTCGGTTGCGTTGCCGGCTCCGGCTCCGGCGTGATCGTCGGGCGCGCTCCGCTCGGTGGAACCGCGACCGACGTCGGCGATTCGGTTGCGCGGGGCCTCGGCGTCGGCCGTCCGACCAGAAACATTCCCAGGCTCGCGATGGACACCGCGGTCAGCGCTCCGAGCGCGATGCCGAGCCGCGCTCGCCGCTGCCTCATGCGCTCGCTCAGCACCTCCGTCTTCGACGGGGACTTCATGCCCAGAATGCTGTCGCCCATGGCGCGAATGGCCTCGAGGTGGCCAACCAGTTGCTTCTTGAGCTCCTCGGCGGTCTGCGGGCGTTGCACCGGATCGCGCGCGAGGCAGCGCAGGACGAGCTCGTCCAGGTCGTCAGGCAGATCCGAACGGAGCTCGCGCAGCGAGGGCGGATCGCGGGTCAGCTTACGCTGCCAGATCTCCTCGACGCTCGCACCGTCGATGGGCAGTCGACCGCCCGCCAGCATGGTGTAAAGAATCGCGCCCAGCGAATAGATGTCCGACCTGAAATCGACCTTGCCGCCCCCGCGGATCTGCTCGGGCGCCATGTACTTGGGCGTTCCCACCGTGGCGTCGGTGAGGGTCAGGTTGGCCGCGTCGCTGGTGTCGTGCAGGAACTTGGCCACCCCGAAGTCGAGCACCTTCACCAGCTCGTCCTCGTCCGGTGATCGCACCAGCATGACGTTCGACGGTTTGAGGTCGCGGTGGATGATGCCGGCCCGATGGGCGGCCTCGAGCGCGCGGCAGATCTGCGTGGCGATGGCAAGCGCACGCTCGATGGCGAGCTGGCCGTCGCGCTTGATGACGGCGTCGAGGCTGACCCCGTCGATGAACTCCATCACGAAGAAGAATTCGCCCGCTTGGGTGGTGCCGCAGTCGGTGACGTCCGCGACGTTGGGATGGCCAATCTGCCCGGGCGCCAGGGCTTCGCGTTGGAAGCGCTTGGCAAGCTCGGACTTCCGCCGTTCCACCTTGTGGGCGATCTTGATGGCCACGCGCTTGCCGATGCCGGTGTGGTGCCCTTCGTACACGCGCCCCATGGCACCTTCGCCCACCAGCCTGCGCACGTAGTAGCGGTCGCTCAAGGTCTTGCCCAGGATGCCGTCGGGATCCGGATCGGGCGTGGTTGCGCCTTCGTTGATGGGCGATTCGATGATCTTTTTTTCCGAGACGGCCACCGGCGGTGGATCGTCCATGCGGGACGCGCGTTCGAGTAGCTCGCGCTGCTCTGCTGCTTCGTCGCGGATCTCGGTCTCGAACAAACGGCCGATGAACTTCGCCGCTTGCAGCTTGCCCCCCGCATCGCCCGGCATCTCTGCCAGGAGCGCGGCGCACATTTCTTCGCCATTTGGGAAGCGATCGGCGGGGTTGATGGCCAGTGCTTTCGCAACCACGCGGTCGAGCCCTGGCTTCACGTCCTGGGTGTGGCGCGAGGGCGGCGGCACGGTTGCATTGGGCGAGCGCGTCTCCGACGGGGGAAACATTTGCCGACCGGTCAAGAGCTCCCACAGGATCACGCCAGCCGAAAACAGGTCGCTGCGGTGATCGACCGCCTTGCCGCTGTACTGCTCAGGCGACATGTAGCTGGTCTTGCCCCACTGCACGCCGGTGGCAGTCTGCACGACCTTCGCTTTCCACTTGGCAAGCCCGAAGTCGATCAGCTTGACCCCGCCGGTGTAGGTCAACATGACGTTGGAGGGCGAAATGTCGCGATGGACCAGCCCCAACCCCTCCACGTTGGCGGCGTACCACAGCGCCGAGACCAACTCACCGATGTAGTAAAGGCTGAGGCCGATGGGGAAGCCGTCGCGACGGGCCGCGCAGCGGTTCCAGGTTTCCGTGATGGACTTGCCCTGCACGTACTCCATGGCCAGGTAGCCCTCGCGTTCCTGGATGCCGAAGTCGAAGACGTAGACCAGGGTCTCGTGCGACAGCTTGGTGACGACCTTGGCCTCGTCCAGGAACCGCTGGGTCAGCTCTTCCGCGTCACGTCCCGCGCGGACTTCCTTGAGGACCTTGAGCGCGCACACCCGTTCCACACCGGCCTGGCCGGTCAGCGCCATGAAGACGTGGCCCATGCCACCCTTGCCGAGCTCTTTAAGCAGGACATATCGGGGCCCGAACCGGCGGGGATAGCTGGACGTGGAAACGGGGGGATCCTGGCTGTGCAAGATGAACGGAAACCGATACTACATCGAACTGGGAATGCCACCGAAATAGGTTGCAGATTGCGCGAGGTGCGTCGAAGGCGCAGCTCGCGCGTGCGGAAATTTGGAATGGAAGCGAGTTTCGGCGCAGGCTTGGCAAAGCCATGGACTTCATTCGTCAAAGTCGTCCGGTCGCGCTTGCGCTGGTGGCCGGCAGCGGCCACTACGATGGTGTGGTGAGGGCGGCGATGAATGCCGAGCACAGCCTGTGGATCGCGACCGCCAATTTGAAGGAGTTGATGGTCGAAGACGAACGCGCGCGGCCGGGCCGGCGGCGCACGGCCCGAGCCAAGGGCGAGTTTCGTTCGGCGCTGCGAGGGTTCGAGGAGCTGGTTTCCAAGGGGGTCGAGATTCGTATCCTGCACGCCGCGCTCCCCTCGGGGCCGTTCCGCGAGGAATTGCGCCGCTTGCCGCGGCTGTCTCGGCCGTCGCCCGGTAGGTTCGAGATGCGCCAGTGCCCGCGGGTCCACCTCAAGACCGTCATCGTCGACGGAAGCTTGCTCTTTCTGGGCAGCGCCAACTGGACCGGCGCGGGCCTTGGTGCCAAAGGGGAGGGGCGGCGAAACTTCGAGGTCGGCTTCACCACGCGCGACGATCTTCTGCTCGACGAGCTGCAGGGCTACTACGACCGCATCTGGTCCGGCGTCGCCTGCAAGGGCTGCAAGTTGCGCGACAAGTGCCCGAAGCCGCTTGATTCTGCCGAGAGAACCAGGATTGCTGCCGAATGGTAGCCTGTGTAGCCTGTGCGGGACCCAAACCCCGGTGCGCCGCCCGTTCTCGACCACCGAACCCGGCGGAAGCGTTTGCGTGGCTTCCCCGCTTCATTCGCCAAGCGCAGTGGAGCACTTGCGCTACGTCGAAGGGGACACGATTTCGAGCGGTCTCATCATTTCGTTGGCGGCGTGCTCGAGCAGGTGGCAGTGCCACACGTAGCGACCGACGTAGCCCTCGAAGCGGATGATGATGCGTGTGATCATCCCCGAGTCTGCCCGCACGGTGTCTTTCCATCCCGCTTCATCCGGTCCAGGCGGTACCGGGGTTCGGACGATCATCTTGCCCGAGGTCAGGTACTCGTCGACGTCGAAGGGCTGGCGATCGAGGATCTGGAAGCGCACCAAGTGCAGGTGAATCGGATGCGAGTCCTCGGTCAGGTTGACCAGGCGCCAGATCTCGGTGCTGTCGAGCACCGGCTTCTCGGTCACCGGCTCGTGCCAGCGTTTTCCGTCGAGCAGCATGAGCATGCGATGGGTTTGGGGATCCTCGTACCCATTGAGCGTCAGGGTTCGCGTTGTCACCGCCGAGGCAGGTTTGAGAGTGGCCGCCGGGCGCAGCCTTGCGGGGAGCGGCGACGGTTTCCGAAGCGGACCGTTCGACACGCGGAATTGCATCAGCGCGAAGGCCTGGCTGCGCAGGATCACTTTCTGTCCGGCGGCGCGGCTGAAGTCGACGAGCAGATCGGCGCGCTCCGCAGGCGCCAGCGTCAGCTTGCCGAGCTCGACCGGCGCCGGCAGCAGCCCTTGATCGGTGCCGATTTGGTAGAACGATTGTCCGTTCGAAAGCGAAAGGTAGTACGGGCGGCCGTTCGCGGCATTGACCACGCGAAAACGATAGCGGACTGGTTCGACGTCGAGGTAGGGGAAGAGCTTTTGGTTCACCAGCAGCGCGTCGCCGTAGACCTCGGGAACCCACGGCGATTCGGGCGAGCCTGAGGTCGGGTAGCGCAGCTGTCCGTCCTGACCGAAGAATCGGTCGCAAAGCACCAGCGGCACTTCGTAACGGCCGCGCGGCAAGCGAAGCGCGTCCTCGACCTCGTCTCGTATCACGAACAGGCCGAACATGCCGGCGTAGTGATTGAGACGCTCGATGCCCATGGCGTGGTCGTGATACCAGAGCAACGCCGCGTCCTGGCGGTTGGGGTAATGAAAAAGAACGGAATGGCCTGGGGTGATCCAGTTCGTGGGGTAGCCGTCGCTTGCGGCCGGCACGCGGGCGCCGTGCACGTGGGCGATGGCGCGCACCTCGGGTTGGTCGGCCTCGGCGCCGCACAGGGTGTGATCGATGGGCAGGAAGTGGCGGGCAGGCAGTTCGTTGCGCCATTCAATGAGCACGCCGCGCCCACTGCGCGTCTCGAACGTTGGGCACGGTACGCTGCCGCCATAGCTCCAGAATCGCGTCGGCGGTACATCGCGATGCACGCGCGCGTACGACTCGCGCATGGCGATCCGGTAGTAGGAAATCTTCTTGCTGGGGTCGTGCGGATCTGGCCGAAGGCCATTCGGGGACAGCACCCTCGGAAGGGGCAGGGGATCGACGAAACGCGCCAGGGCATCGGGGTGCAACGGCGGTCCGACAGCTGGGGGCGGCGGCAGGTTCCGTGCAGGTACGGGCGGCCCGCCCATGTCGTGGGCGATGGCGCCGCGCTGGCGCGACCAAGGCGCCACCAGGGTGGTTGCGAGCAGAAACTGGCGGCGGCTGATCATGACCGGGTGACGGAAAACGCAAAAGAGCGCCCCCGCCGGCACAGCGACAGACAGCTGCGCCGGGCGGAGGCGCTGATGTTTACGACGGGTTCGATGGGTGGAAAAGCCACCCTACAGGGTTAGCATGTTCTGTAGCGTCCCCGCGATGGTGTCGAACGAGCCGCCCGCCTGGATGCGCTGACCGGCGAGCCAGTTGTCCTCCACGAACTTCAAAACCGAGGTCTGGTCGGTCAGCGTGTGATCCACGTAGTTGTGCTTCGCGTACGGCGAGACCACCAAGAGCGGCATGCGCGTCCCGTAGCCGCAGCGGCCAAGCGCCGGCTTGCCGTCGGCACCGAGCAGCGGCGTCGCGGGGGCCGCGCCAGTCTGTTGCAGACCCGTGTTGCACAAGCCCGCGCCGTTCAGTGCATCGGCCACGCCATTCGACGGGTTCACGATGGGCGGCGCCTGGTGATCGTACCAGCCATCCGAGTCGTCATAGGCGAAGACGATGGCGGTCGAGGCCCACTCTTGACTCGCCTGAATCGCCGACACCACGCTGACGATGAAATTCTGCTCGTCGATGGGGTTGGAGTATCCCGGGTGTCCGTCCTGGAAAGCCGGCGCCTTGACGAACGCGACCGCTGGCAGATTGCCCGCGGCGAGCGCATCGAAGAAATCGTGGCTGTCGTATTGGTGGTTGGCTGGTTCGGGCGTCACGCCGTCGGCCTGGACGCTCTTGCCGATGGCGGCGATCGAGCTCGGCCGCGCGTGGGTCAGGTTGGCCGTCGAGGCATAGTACTGGAACGGCTGGTGGTGCGGAATGTAGTCGGTCGAGATCGACGCCGCGTTGGCCACGGTCTGCGGCGTGCTGCGCGCGCAGCCGGTGGTGCCATTGGCATTGGTCAGGGTCAGGTCGAAGCCGCCTTCGAACCAGCCCCAAGTCACGCCCTTGGCGTTGAGGTAGTCGCCGATGTTCTTCCCCAAGAAGCTGTTCTGATCGGCGGCGGTGGAGCACACATCGCCGAGAGGATCCGTGTCGCCAATGAGCGTCCAGCCACCGTTTCCGTCAGGTGTGACGTGGCTGGTAGACATGGTGGCGGGATCCTTGTTGGTCCCGGCGAAGCCGTTGGTCTGGCCCGCGATCAGGTTGATGGCGCCGGGCGTGGATGGACCGAAGACCGTGGTCCACGAGTTATCGTTGAGCGCATAGCTCTGCGCGAGGTTCCACAGCTCACTGACGGTATTGCCATCGTAGTAGGCCATGACGATCCCCTTGCTCGTCGCCGCGGGTGGCGCGCCGGGAGGCGGCCCTGCAGTTCCGGTGAACTCCGGGAACAGATCCATGGCGCCGTTGTGCGAGGCCTGCTGTTCGGGCTTGTAGTTGTGGCCCTGGTCAGTGGTTGCTCCCTGGGCCGGGCCGAGTCGGAAGGGATTGACTGCGCCCGTGCCGTTGGCAGAATTGGCGGCGGTCGGGTTGTTGCCAAGCAGATCGATTCCACCGAGCGGAGTGAAGCCGCTGGTCACATCGAGCGGCGTGACAAGGCCGTTGGCGGTGGGAGTTCCGGGCGCGCCGACGAAGGGCGTTTCGCCAGGGTTGTTCTGCGCGTTCGGATAGGTGCCGAAGTAGTGATCGAACGAGATGTTCTCGCCGAATACCACCACCAGATGCTTGATCTTCGTTGCCGTAGAGAATTCCGCGGCCGAGTCGACGTGGCCGCTGCACGTGACTTGCACCGTCCCCGTGTCGGCGCAAGACGCCTGCGGATCGCCGTCGGATACCATCAGGGTGAGGGTCGCAAGCCCGCTCGTCGTGCATGTATAGGTCGGGTTCGGGCTCGTGGCATCGCTGAACGAGCCGCTGGTGGCCGTCCAGTGGTAGCTGAGCGGGGAGGGTCCGCCGTCGGGGTCGACCGCCATGCTCGTGATCGAAGAGCTCGATCCGCCCAGCACCTCGCCTGGGTTGGCCGAGATGGATTGAATGGTCGGACAGATGTTGAACGTGCCCGTCACACCGATGCTGCCGGTCTTGGTGGGCTGGTGGCAGTCGAGGGTGAGGCTGACCGGAGTGGTGCCGCGCGCGGCTACGCTGAAGATTGCACTGCCAGCGCACTGGGTGAGTCCGTCGATGGATGTTCCGGTGAGCGAGACCTTGAAGCCGCTTCCGGCCGGCAAGCCACCGATGACGCCCGAGAGCTTCGCGCTCGCGGATACGTCCAGGCTGCCGGTCTTGGAGAATCCGAACGGCCCTGTGATGGTGTAGCTGAAACTGGCGAAGGTCGCACCTCCTGCCGCGAGCATGAGCTTGATCGATCCGTTACCTGAGCTACCCGATTCGTCGCTGACGTCGTGGCGCGAACAACCGCTGATCCAGCCGCCCGTCGCCGCGACAGCGATGGCGGTGGTGGTGATGAATGCCAATGTCCGGAGCGTGGTATGGAATCGCATGAGTTTCCTCCGTTGCGAGATGAGTTGGATTCGAACAACGGAGGAACCATGGGCGGGGGCACGCCGCAGTCGAGCATCTACCTGGTGACGTTTCCGTTACAGCTTCTGTTACGCCTCGGTCCCCAGTAGCTTGGCCGTGGCCGTTTCGAACTTACCAGGGCGGCCTGTTCCTTACGGCGCACGGCGCCTTGCACACGAACCCGGACGGCACCTACTTTTTCGAGCCCCCGGGTGGTCTATGTTCCGATGAACGGCGATGCGCCGCAGACAGCCGTCGACTGGTCGGATCCCCCCAAGCAATGGACCCAGTTTGTCGGTGGTTTCCAACTCAGCGATGGGAAGACGCGTGTCGCGCGCCCCACGGACATCGCCGTGGGCGCCCTCGGGAGCCTCTTTATCGCTGATGACCAGAACGGCTACGTGTTCCGCGTCCGGCCGAATTGAGGCGAATTCTGCGCAAAGTCGGTCTGGGCTGTGGGCTCATCGACCGTTGGCCTCTGATGTATCGCCCGCTTGTTACCGGCCAGGAGGTGCGCCTATGCTCCGGCGAAGGCCTCCAGAGCCCGAGGCAAGAAGTCCTACTCTTGCCAAGCGAAAGGATCATGCCATGAGCGACCAAAAGAAACTGACCACCAACGCTGGCGCCCCTGTTGTCGACAACCAGAACATCATGACCGCGGGTCCGCGCGGACCGGCGCTACTGCAAGATGTGTGGTTCCTGGAAAAGCTCGCGCACTTCGACCGCGAGGTGATCCCCGAGCGTCGCATGCACGCCAAGGGCTCGGGCGCCTACGGCACCTTCACCGTCACCCACGACATCACCAAGTACACCAAGGCCAAGATATTCTCAGCAATAACAACTTTCAGGAGCCACTTCGCTAGTTCCTTCGCCAGCACCCGGAACGGTACCGCGGGCACTGGATGGTTCGGGCGAATCCAGCTCTCACGGAACCAGAACCACCCGCTTCCCGCTGCGGACTGGCTCGGTCCATATGGACTCGACGTTCGCAAGGGGAGCTCGGATCGCGTCGACAGTGATCCGACCGCTTGTGATGGCCTCGGCAAGCGCGGGCAGCTCGGCGACGATCTCCCTGACCGAGAGCGAGCCCTGGCCACTGCCCATGATGCGGAGATTCGTCGAACGAAGCGCCACGGATGGGAGTGCCATCGTCGCCCCGGCGACTGAACCAATCTGAATCCAGTCGATCGGCTTGCTTCGCTCTGATCGGGCAGTGACCAGGGCCACCATGGCCGACACAGCGGGCTCGCCCCACAGGTAGTCGAGCACGATGTCTACCTCGGACGCCGCCGCCGCGATCGCTTGGTTGGCCGAGACCCCGTCGCGAAGCGTGACGACCTCGTCCGCTCCGGATGAATTGAGGCGGTCCGTGTTTCGTCCAGCTCCGACCACCCGGCCAGCGCCCAGGAGCCTGGCGATCTGCACCGCCATGTGTCCGGCATTCCCGGTTGCGCCGAGAACCAGGACGCTCTGCCCCTTTTGAATCCTCGTTCGCAGGCGAAGCGCGTTCCATGAGGACATCGCCGGATTCATCGCCGCGGCGACGGCCACCTCGTCCGCGTACGCGGGAAGCGGGACGCAACGTCGCCGGTCGACCACCACCTGCTCAGCCATCGTGCCGAACGGTGTGTCGTGAACCACGCAGTAGACAAGCTGGCCGTCGGCCAGACGGCCCACGGCGTCGATTCCAGGAATCATCGGGAGAACATGTGTGTCGGCGTAGTGAACGCCCGAAGCAGCGGCCCTAACGCGAGGATGGAGTCCTGCGGCCAGGACCTTGACGACGATGTCGTTTTCCCCGGAGGCTCGGGGCAGCTCGAATTGCTCATAACGAGGGGGACGGTCGAAGGAACGAACCACGGCAGCGTTCATGGAACCTCCAAGGCTTTCGGGTCAGCAAGTTGATCATGCAAACGAAACTGGTTCGTGTCACCAACCATTAAGATCATGACGGAAGAACAGCAGCTGAGGAGCTTCATCGCCAAATTTGCTCCTGCGAACCGGGCAGATCGATGACGTTGACGGCGAACGGTTCGATGTCGCAACGGCCGGTGCGGCGTTCGACCGTGACCCCCGGATAGTTCGCCACGTGCTGCCGCGCCCCCGTCAGGGCGTTGAACAGCGAGGTCTTGCCACAAATGGGGTTGCCCGCAAGGGCGACGCGGATTTCGGTCGCTGGCGAAACGGTCAGTGGCCGGAGGGCTCCGACTGCGTCGATCTTGGTCACCACCGCGCTGTGGCCCGGTTTCACATTGGCCAAACTCATCGACTGGAATTCCTTCCTCTTCGCGCAAACCGAACACCACTGCGGCATGCGAACATGCGCCGTGGACTTTCGATCTTGCACCATCGGACACTGGCGAAAACTCTCGATGTCGCACTAGACATCTGAGTCAGTGTTAGTTTAGCCTAACAACGGCAGCGAGCGCTGTCAACCGTTTCAAACTGCCGGCAAGGTGTCGGCGGAGGACTACAATAGAACGCTGTGCCTCCAGTGCTTCGTATGGGCAAGTACCTTCTCGACGGGCTTCTCGGGCCTGGCGGGGTCACGGAGACGTATCTCGCCCACGCCGAGGCGAATGACAAGCCAGGCGCCTCCGTCGAGCTTTGCGCGCTGAAGCTGCTGCGGGCCGACCGCGTGCCCGAGGGCGCTTTCGCAAAGGTTGCGGCGCGCTTTCTGTCAGCAGGACGTCAGTTGCGCGATTTCCATCGTCCAGGATTCTGCAAAATTGTCGATGTCTCCGACGATCCGTCGGCCACGTTCTTGATTGCGGAATATGTTGCTGGCTGCGATCTCGGCCGCCTGCTCGATACCTGCCTGGCCGAAGGAAAGATCGGCGTGCATCCGGCCTTGGCCGGGCTCATCGGTTCCGAGGTTGCGCGCCTCTTGCATGTTGGTCACTCGGCCAAGCCCATCTTTCCGCACCTGGGGCTTTGCCCGCAAAACGTGGTGGTCGCGGCGTCGGGTCAGGTGACGTTGCTCGACCCTGGGATTGCGGCGGCGTTGCGCGGGCTGAGCGAGCAGCCGCCTGAGCGCTGGGCCTTGGTCGCACCCGAGTTGCAAGGGGTGGACGTTGGCGCGTCGACGCTCGGCGAGCACGCGGCGGTGGCAGCGGATCTGTACTCGCTGGGCGCGCTGCTGTTTCTCTTGCTAGCGGGGCACACGCCGGACCCGGGCGCGGAGCTGCCCGAGCTTCCCGGCGTGACGGGAAGGCTTGCGGCGGCCTTGCGCACGCTCCTGGCTCGCCAGCCCGACGATCGTCCCGAAAGTGCGGCCGTCCTGGTGGACTGGCTTGCTGGCGATGCGGCCGAGGTCCGGGACAGGCAGCAAATGATCGCGCAGGGTGTGCGCGTCGCCGAGAAGGGCCTCCGTGGGTCGCCGCAGGGCTTGCCCGCTGTGATGTCCGAGTCTCCTCACCCGCTGGCCGGGACAGCGACCGTAGAAGGCATGAGGTTCCCGGCGCCTCGCCGGTCGCGGCGCATGCTATTCGCATTGCTGGCATTGGCCCTGGCGTGCGCCGGCGCAGCGTTGGTCGGTCGCTGGCCTTCGGGCCCCGAGCGCGAGCTGGCCGTCGGGTTCCAGCGGCAAGGCGAGATGCACGGGCCAACGGTGCAAACGTCGTCGGGCAACTTGGCTGCGTCGACTGGGAGCCAGGCGCCGCAGCCCACCGCCGCGGCCAGCGGCGATCTTTTGGCGCGGGTTGCTGGACACCTGATTGTCGAGACAGTTCCGCCTGGCGCCATGGTTTGGGTGGATGGGGCGTTCAAGGGGACGACCTTCGCGGATATCGTGGTTGGCGGCGGAAAACATCGCGTGGACGTGATCGCACCTGGCCACCGCATGTTGCGCGACCTCGTCGACACCAGCAGGGGAGCCATCATTCGGCGAACCCTGGCGGAGGTTTCGCCGGCGCAGGGCGGGCAGGGCTTTCTGGACGTAAGCTGCCGGACGGTGGGCACGTTTCCCGTGCTGGTGGACGACAAGGAGACCGGCTTTCTGTGCCCGGTCAAGCTGCTGCCGACTGCCACTGGTAGACATGGCGTAAGCATCTTCGTTCCGACCGAGGGGCGGAGTGTGAGCGTAGAAGCTACCGTCGAGGTCGGATCCAGGCCCGCCAGCGTGACGTTCAGCGAGTAGGGTGCCGCCCGGCGCTGTGGTAGTCGCGCATGCCAGGTGAATCCAACCCGCGTTGGCGTGAGGCCGTACCGGTCTCGGACGCACCTCGTTGCAAGGGCGTGCCCGTGGTGCTAGGAGGACGATACGAACTCGGTGAAGAGTGCCCAGAGTGCCACGAGCGTGACCTGGTCGGCGAATACCTTCTTCGCTGGGGTGGCTGCCGTTCTGATTGCGCGGCTCCTTTACCTCGTAAGGTACGGTTGGGACCTCGGCTGGATGAACCTCGGGTACCTTCAGCACGCGCGGCTCATTGCCCTCGGCCGGACCCAGATCTCCGAGGAGCAGCCCCTCGCCTACTTCGCGCTGATCGCGGCGCGAAGGCTGGGGCTCTCGTCGCTGCACGCCAACGAGGCGGTGTATCTGCTGGCGCACCTCACGCTGGCGCTCGGCGCGCTCGGGATCGCGCGGTTTGTCTGGCCAGCCGCCAGCCTCCGGCGACGACGAGCACTGGTGGCGACCCTGGCTCTGGTGCCACTGCTCGCATCCCAATCGGGCCGCAATAACCTGGGGGTCACGCTGGCATCCGCGTTGACCGCCGCGGCCTTCGCGCTCGCCGCGACGGTCGCGACTGCCCCACGCGTGCGCGCGACCACCGTCGGCCAATTCCTTCTGACGACGCTGCTGACCGCGATGGCCAGCTCGGGCCGATACGAGGCGCTGGTGGCCTGCGGTGCCGGTGCCTTGCTGCTGGCGGTCTTGGGTGGCCGCATGCCCGATGCCCCAGGCCATCGGCGGGCGGCGCTGGCGCTGGCGCTCGGCGTTTTGGCCGGGTTGGTTGCGGTCGTCCTGATCCGTCGAGCGCTGTCGGGCGACGTGGCGGCCGACAAGACCTATGCCTATTACACGTTCTTCGATGGCCTTCCGCTCCTCATGTACCCGCACCTTCCGGGAACCGAATATGGACGCTATCGAGCCTCGGCCGCGTACTTCGGTAGCTTCGCAGAGAACCATGGCAGCCTGGTGCACGCTCTGCTCCACCATCCTGGGTTCGCCGTGTTGCGCTTCGTCACCAAACCGGTTGATCTGCTGGCCGTCCTGCTCTGGGTGTCTGGCCTCACGCCGGTGGGGGTCGCCCTAGCCGCCATAGGGCTGCGCCGGATTTCGCCCGCGCCACCGTCGGTTCGGCCACGCCGCTGGCTGCTCTTCGCCTACCTACCTCCGCTGGCAATGTTGTTCATTCCACAGCAGAATCCGGCGTACTACCTCAGCATCGCCGTCCCGCTCGCGCTGGCCGTGGCGCGTGGCGCGGATCGGTTGGGAGAGTGGATGACTCCCCGGCGCGCCGGCGTGCTGGCAGTGACGACGACGCTGGCCGCGCTCGCGCTGATCGTGACCGCCGGCAAGGTCGGCATCACCAACAGCCGAGCCATCAACCTCGCCGTCCCGTATGTCGAAACGCGATGCCGCGAGGGTTGTTTGACCAACGCGCTGCCGCAGTCGCTGCGCGACCAGGTCTGGGCAGTGACCGATGCCGGAGCGCCTTTTCCGCCCCGCGAGCATCGCAACGAACGGGTCATCTCGGGCGTTGTCGCCGCCCGGCGCCCGGAAGGCTACGACTTTTGCGCGCGGGTGGCCCGTTCCCGGGCGGCTGGATTCCGCGGGCCTGTGCTCTACATCGACTCGCGCATCCGAACCTTCACAGTCTTCGACCCGGACTTCGACCCCGAGGTTCGCTACCAAGGAACCGTCGAGCTCGGCAACTTCGTCGAGGAACGCCGCTTTGGCGCCGGTCGCGACGAGGTGGTCGTCTACCACCTGGACCCGGACGAGCCCTGCCACTCCACGCCTGCAAGCAGCAGCTGACCAGGCCTAAGCGCAGGCCCAATTGGGGCGACGCGACCCTCGTAACCAAATCCTCCATGTCAGCAAGCCACGTCACAGTGGGTGAACACAGGGGCTCAATACTTCATGAGCGCGCACACGCTTGTTGCCCCGAATCTTCGGGCCAGTGGTCGCATCCTAGGAAGCATGGCAAGAGCGGCGCGCACGCGGCGAGCTCTGTGGGTTCATGCGGGAACCTCAGTGGCAATGTTCCTGGCCGGCTCGGGTCGAGCCAAGGCATGCTCGCTTTGTGGCTGCGGTGATCCACTGCTTGCGGCCAGCGATCCTGCCGCCATTACCGGGAAACTGCGGCTGCAGATCGATACTGAATACATTCGTGTGGACGCCGGGACTGAGAATCAACCGGGCTTCACCGATCAACTCACGCAGTGGGCATATCACTTCAATGCCGTCTACCGGCCCATCAGTCGACTGTCGCTCATGGCGGTACTGCCAATTCTCGACAAGTCGATTCGCACCGAGGGCCCGAACATCGATCAGTCCGATTCCAACTTGGCTGGTTTGGGCGACTTCGAGCTGCTCGGTCGCTATGCAGTTTGGCGCCGGTTGAGTCTTGTCGATCGACGCGTGCAAGAAGTTGCGTTTTCACTCGGCAGTGCACTTCCGACCGGATCGAACGATGCGAAGACCAGAGACGCGACTGGGACCGTGGTACCGGTCGATCCGCATGGGCAGCTCGGCACGGGCGGCTTCGGACCCTTGGTTGGCTTGCACTACCGTTTCGAGCAGGCGGATTGGCTGGCGTTCGCGGACGTCTCCTATCGATTCCGCACACAAGGCTCCTATTTCGATGGGAGCAAATACAAGTTCGGCGACGCCGCCTTGTGGAGTCTGCACGGCCAGTATCGGGTTCTGGTTCCCTTGGCGGTGGACTTGGGCATCGACGGCCGCTACGCGTTCGCCGATCGGTCGACCGATCCTAATGGTGTCGCCGACGACAGCGTCGTGAACACAGGCGGCACCGTCATCTCGGCTGCGCCCGGGATCTATTGCAACGCAGTGGGATCACTGTGGCTCTTCGCGCGGGCGCAGATTCCTGTCTACCAGCATCTGCACGGCCAACAGGATGTGAAAGCTTCCTTCGCCATGGGGCTCCAGTACCAAGTCCTCTAGCCCTAAATGACCGGGCGCGATTCGAGGAAGAGCTCTTTAGGCCGGACGCCAATGGTGTGACCCAAGTCTGCGGCACGACTTCCTCGCGTCAGTTCAGCTTGATCAGGAAGGAGGCAACCGTGCTGGTGGACAGCGCCCCGGTTCCCAGATTGATGGTTCCCTGGAAGGTTCCCGAGAGCCAGACGGCCCCTGAGGTAGAGACGGCGACGCTGTGGGTGCGAAGGCCATTATCGGTGGCGTTTCCCGCCACGGTCCTACGCGAGGTGAGCGTGTCGCTAGCGGGATCGTAGGTGTAGAGGATCTCGTCGTTTGCGAACTGACCGACCATGTGCACCTTGCCATCGAGCCCCACCGCGACGTCGTCGGTCATGCCTATACCCGGAACCGTCTTGGCCCAGGTGGCCTGTCCCTGCGAGGTAATCTGGGCGACGAAAGCAGAGCCTTCCTGACTGGCGGTGACGGTCTGTCCGCCGATGTTCGAGCTAGCCGAAACCCACCCGCCGATCACGAAGCCGCCGTCGGCGGTCGGCGTGAGCGACGTCGCCATGTCGAACACCGTGCCTCCGAAACGCCAAGCCGTCGGATCGGTCCCGCTGGCGGGTACGCGCGCGAAGAAACCGTTGTACATGGAAGACTGTCCCGCGACCGCCTGGCTGGTGAGCTGGGTGCTTCCGAGCTTCATCCAGGTGTTGAAACCCCCGACGAGCAGCACGTTGCCATTCGAATCCACGTTGACGTCGTTCACGTACGCTACGGCGGAATCGGACGTGGGGCTGCTGGCCGGCCCGTCCGAGATCAGGGTCCAGTCCTGCTGACCGGCAGCAGTGACTGCGGTCAGCAAAGCGCGAGAGGTGGGGGCGGCGGGCGAGTATCCCCCGCCCACGTAGCTTCGTCCCTGCGCATCGACGCCCAATCCGTAGGGACACATGTAGCCGTCGGCGGGCGTGGCGGGCACGTTCACCCGCGCCTCGAAGAGCACCTTGCCGTCACTGCCGGACAGCTTCTCGACCGAAGCGGCCGGGTCGCAGGTCATCGGCATCAGCGTCGTCGCATCGGGCTCGTAGGGGCAAAGAACGAAGACCGAGTTGTCGGGTCCGGCGGCGATGCCAGCGGGAACTCCGCAGGTCTTGAGGGGAACGGACCAGACAAGCTTGCCTTGAGCATCCAGGCGAGCCGCGAAAGCCTCGGATTCCACGCCAGGATCGAATGCGGTCATTCCCATGGCCTGGGGATTGGCGGTGGCGCCGGTCACGAACATGCCACCGCTGGCATCGGCGGCCAGGATCAGATCGATGCCGTTGAGCCCGTCGCTGCTGGTGATGAGGATGCCGCTGCCCGCCGGGCGCACGAACGGATCCTGTCCTGGTGAATCGTTGGCAGGCGCGGTGTTGGTCGTCTGGCCAC
>CAZBIU010000038.1:0-28773 GCA_964491625.1 uncultured Myxococcales bacterium | reverse complement strand
CAACGGCCCGCAACCACCGACGGCCCGGCCCGCTGTCCATCGGGACCGTGCGAGGCGAACAACGCCGTCCAACCGCAGGCCGTGCCGAGGATGCTACCGGCCAGTAGCACTACTGCGAGGTTGCTGATGTTTCTCACGTTGATCTCCTCCGTCGCGAATGATGGCGTTTGCTAACCCCGAAACGAGGTGGCGGGATTGTAACTCTTGCGGTGGATGATAGGTAGCCTTGAGTCCCGGTTGGTTTGAAATCTCTACACGTTCCTCCACTATTTCCGCCACTATCACGTATTCTGACCGGGTGAAGAACGCGTTTGCGAATTCCGGCTGCTTGCTGGTGCTGCTGGCGGCCGGGCTGGTCGTCGCCGGCTGCAAGACTCCGTCCTCGTCCGTCGCGGACGCGGGGGCGTCCACGCCCGAGACTGCACCGGACGTTGCAGGCGGCGGAGCGGAAGATTCTGCCGTGGAAGCTAGCAAGTCAGACGCGCCCACAGAGGCAAGGGCGGCCAACGACGCCAGGATGCCAGACCTGCTGCCCGACCTGCCGCCTGGCGCGGATCGAAGCCCGGCCGACGCTGGCACCGACGGCGCCGCCGATGGCCCGGCCGGCGCGACGTCCGACGGAGCCGAAGCCGGCTGCAGCGGATGGACCAGCCTCGTGCACCTCCAACCCAAGGACCTGGCCGACCTGCTGGCCACGACCGATCCCATCGTCATCAACGTGCACACTCCCTATGCGGGCGACATCCCGGGCACTGACACGTCGATTCCGTACAACAAAGTCGACGACATCGAGGCCTACCTCAAGCAGGACCACTGCGCCGACGTGGTGCTTGTCTGCGAGAGCGGGACCATGAGCCAGTTGGCCGGCGACGACCTCATCAAGCGCGGCTACCTGCGCGTGCGCGACCTGGCCGGCGGCATGAGCGCCTGGGTCGCCGCCGGCTATCCATTGTTAAAGGACGGGGGCACGTAAGCCCCTAACCGGGGCCGAAGCGGGCTCCGGGGTCAGATTCGGCCGGCGGTTTCGCCTCCGGAAAACTCAATCCCGCGCGGCTGCGGCCTGCGCCTTGCCGTTCTTCGCTCCGCGCCTGGCCTTGCCGCGCCCGCCCTCGGGACCGCCCAGGCCAGCCAAGTACAGGGTGTGCTTGCCCGACGGCCCCACCAGATCGATCAGGTTGCGCGATGCCATGAAAACGCGCACCTGGTGGTTCACGTGGGTCAAGAGCGCGCCCAAGGCGCAGCCCCCGAAAAGGCACTTCTTGCGACCAAGAAGACATTTGCAGTCCGACATTGGGCCATCCATGGCTTCCAGGATTTCAAGTAGCGAAATCTTGTCGGCCTCGCGCCCTAGCACGAAGCCCCCGCCCGGACCACGCCGGGAAGTGAGCAGCCCAACCTTCACCAGCCGCTGCATGACCTTGGATAGGTGTGCTTCCGAAACACCCTGCTCGGTGGCAATTTCACCGACGGAGTGGTTGACGCTGCCACGGGACCTCGCGATGTGAGCCATCGCATGGATGGCCAGGTTGGCCGCATCCGAGATTCTAAGAATGGTATCCATGAGTCAATCGTAGCGCGCAAACCGGGAGACGCCCGCAATTTCGACCCCAATATCCCTATTTTCACAATCCCGCAAGCCGGACGCTAAAATCCGAGTCATCTGGTCCTGTATTGGACGATACACCCAATCGGGGACTATCACGCCCGATTGGCCGCGCACAGCTCGACTTCGCAAAGCCATTCCCGACGGCAGATGTCGGCCACGACGGCGGCGCAGGGAACCGTTGCCGGAAGCCCGTTCGCCCGGGCCGCCTTGACGAATTCGTCCAGGTAATCCGGCCGCTTGAGATACACGGCGGCGCTAAGCGTGTCGGTGAGCCCCATGCCGGCCTCGGCCAGCAGGGCGCGCACGTGGCCGAACATGCACGCGAGTTGCGCCTGCGCGTCGCCCGCCGAGACCACGTTGCCTTGGGCGTCGATGCTTGCGGTACCGGAGACGAAGACCCACTGCCGGCCCGGCTCGCAGAGGCGGGTGGCCCGGGCGAACGAGGACCCGTAGGCATGCGCCTCGCCCATGGTTGGGGACGCGATCGCCTCGACCCGCAGACTGGGATGGGCGGACACGGCATACAGATCCATGGTGACCGGGGTGTTGTCCACAGAAACGGAAGCTCCCTCGACGCAGGTGCTGGACGGCAGGCGCACAAGCTGCTGTTCCTTGAAGTAGCGATTGCGAGCCTGGTTCAGCGACCCGTAGTTGTTCTCGATGTCGCGCACGTGAATCCACGTGCGCACCACGTCGGCGAACGACAGTCCCCGCGCCGTCAAGGCGTGTCCGGCCTGCGCGAACATGTCGTAGGCCAGATCGGCGAAGCTTGCGGTCTTGTGGAGGCCGTCGCGAGGCGCCACGGACATCAGGCGCAGGTGCCTTGCCCCGCCCCGCAGCAGGGTGACCGCCGCCGGGCAGGCGGAAGGGCCGTACCAGACTCCACTCTGCCGCGCCGACCTCACCGCGTGTAGAGTCAAGCTGCACGTGCGGAACGGTTCGGCCGGCGGCTGAAGCAAGGCGGTGATGGGCAAGATCCCCGATGTCTGCCATGCGGTTGCCAGCGCCTCACGCCAGTCCCACGGCGGCGCCAGCGCGAAGCGAATCCAGCCGCTGACGATACTTCCCGGCCCCAGCCCCTGCTTGCGCAAGGCCTGATACGCCGCTTCGGCCATCGACGTAAATTGCCCACGTTGGTCGTCGCGAGTCGAGCTCGGCCACGCCTCGATGAACAGGTCGAACGCGTCGCCGTTCTCACTTCGCGCCATGGCCACCAGCGGGTCGGAGACGGTGGAAGACATCGTGCCTAGGATATGCCCGAAGCAGGCGCGCAATGCGTGCACAATCGTCTGGGCAAGGTAGGA
Source organism: uncultured Myxococcales bacterium (assembly GCA_964491625.1). Classification (GTDB taxonomy): domain Bacteria; phylum Myxococcota_A; class Polyangia; order Fen-1088; family Fen-1088; genus Fen-1118. Next base: position 25,863 of record CAZBIU010000038.1, on the reverse strand, counting down.
TTTGCCTCCTCGTGAAGCGATTGGCTGCCGCCCTCGTGCTCGCGCCGCTCTTGGCGGGTGCCTCGTGCAAGCACAAGCATGTTCGGGCGCTTCCCCGTGTGGAAAGGGCGGAGCCGCCCTTGCCGGCGCCCGATGCCACGCTGATGCCGGGGGTGCTTGCGCCGCGCCTCTTGCCGGCCGCGCAAAAGGCCAGCGTGCACCAGCAGGCCATCGAAGCCATTGGGACCTACGAATGGCAGGACTTCACCGCGCCCGGTTCGCGGATGGTCAGCACCAACGGCGACTATTGGACCCATCTCGCCGACCTGGCATGGCGGCGCGACATCGAGATCCACCTCGACAAGGTTCCGGTCGATCTCGACCAGGACGGCAAGGTCGACACCTACGTCACGCGCCACATCTCGCTGCGGGGTGGAATTCTCGGAAACCCCGACGTATTCGGGCTGGCCGCCGATCCCGACGAGCCGGCAGGCAAGCTCGGCTACACCTCGGCCAGCACCGGGTTCTCCGGGCTGCGTGACGCCCTCGACTTGGAAACCGGCAAGCCCACCGGCGGGATTGCCATGACCTGCTGGCTCTGTCACTCGGGCAAGAATCCCGTCGACGGCAAGACCGTGCTTGGCTTGCCCAGCACGCGGCTCGACTACGGCCTGATGCTGGCCACCTCGTCGCTTTTCGATCCAGAGCACCTGCTCGACCTGGACGGCGACGGCCAGCCTGACGCCGAGGCCGACATCAAGCGCCGCATGCACCTGCCCGACACCGTCCAGCTCGACCCGAACCACGACGGCCGGGTCAGCGTGGCCGAGTATCGGCGTGCGCTCAAGCTGCCCGACGCAAAACAGGTGCAGGCGACTCTTCTTTCCGCGGGACCTGGCCGGCAGGATCTGACCAACGAGTTCGGACTCGACATGTCTGCGCCCGGCCTGCATTCGCGGCGCTGGTCCGACGTGGCCACCATGCGCACGGGCAGCGAAGGCGTGTTCAATCCGAAAAGCACGCCCAGCTCGCTGGTGGTGCGCTCGCTCTCGGTGATCAATTGGACCGCGACCTACGCCACGCGTGGGACCGACTGGCTGGGCCGTTATGCCGAGCGAACCGGGCAAAGTAGAGGCCGCGCACTCGGCGACCTGGAGATCGACTTTCCGCCTGGCCTGGAAGGCGACGCGGACCTCATCAATCGCGCCATCGTTCTCGACGGACGATCCATCGGCGCGATTGGACTGCAGGCCGACGCGTTTCCCGGGATCCTATACGCGCGCATCATGCGAGCCGGTGCGCCCGCGCCGCCCGAGCTGGTGCGCAGCTTGCGCCTCGGCTTTGCGGCCACCCAAATCCGCAAGCTGATCTACGACACCGACCTCGACAGCATCGCGCGCCCCAAGCACGACCCGGCGACGCTGGCGCGCGGCCGCGACCTCTTCTTCAATCGCATCGTCGGCGATATCGTCAATCAGCAAATCCTGGTCGATGTGCCGCCCGCGTACGCAGGAACCGACGTGAAGGCACCGCTGCTCGCGCCGCTCGACGAAACCCGTCCGCTTTCGGCGCGCCTTCCGGTTCGCTGCGTGTCCTGCCATTCCGCCACCACACTGGCCACCTCGAAACCGATTCCCAAGACGGGCCTTGCCATTCCTCGCTGCACCGACTGCCACGCGGTTCACGAACCGGTGGGAATCCTGGCCATGCTGGGCTTGCGCCAGGGCGGAGGGCCGATGGGGCTCAATTCCATCTACGACGAATTCGGCATCGACCGCACCGGCGCGAGCGCCGACCAGGTCCGCGCAACCTGCGCGCACTGCCACGACAGCCATCCGGTCCTTGCGACGCCAATTCCGTACACCAACTGCAGCATCCTGCCCTTCGACGCCGACGGTGACGGCCGCGCGCAGGGCGACGAGCGCGACGATATGGCGGCCGGGGGCATTGGCACCGATGCCCTGTTCGGCTACGAAGTCGACCGCCGTGCGCTCGCCGACAAGGACGTGCGCATGGCCATCACCCGTATCCCATCGGTCATCCGCAAGGGCAGGCCAGAAGTCGTACAAATCGCCGGGCCCTGGGTGCGAACCGCGCCGCTCACCACGCTCGCCGCCTCGGCGCCCTACCTGCACAACGGCTCGGTTCCCACGCTGCGGGCGCTGCTGGAACCGACCGATCGGCGCCCGGTCACGTTCCAGCTTGGCCAGGGCCAGGGCAGATTCACCTTCGACACACGCCTGCCCGGCAATCGCAACACCGGCCACGAGCTCGGCATCAAGCTGACCGACCAGGAAAAGGACGACCTGGTCGCGTTCCTGGAAAGCCTGTAGCTGTTGTTCGACACGCACCAGACGGGGATGTCGTCGCTCGTCTGCGGCAAGAGACCCTGGGAGTATGGAGCTCACGGACCAAAGGTCTTCGGGTCTTGCAGCATCTGCCAGAGGCGCGCAGTGGCGAGGGCGCTATCGGAACCGGTGACGAGTGTGAGCCGGCCGCTTGCATCGGGGACGAGGTTGGGGCCCGTGGTCGACTCGAAGCTGGTGTTTGGATCCTGCGAGACTTTCTCGACCGCGGTCACGAACTTGGGTAACCCAACCGCGATGATGCCGATCTGATCGGAGGCGGTCACGAGATTGAAGATCTTGGGCTGCTCGGCGGCGATGAGATTCCCCAAGGGGTTCGCAGGGAGCTCGGAGACTTGCGACGATGTGATGTCACTGGTTTGGTCGTAGTACGTGCTGACTTGAATGTACCTGAATCGCTGAGCCACGATCCAATCCGCCCAGGGATCCATCGTGCCGTTGGGCGATCCCATGCTTCCACCCTTGGCGGAGGCCGAACCGAGCGTCGATACGACCACGACCCGATCGGTCACCGTCTTGTCGATGAGGTAGGCATCCGCGACGTCTGTGAGGGGGCCACCGGTCACCACCACGAGCGGCCGATTTGGCAAGCCGAGCCGAGCAGACGTCTCCACGATAAAAAGGGCACCCGCCGATCGATTGGGCGTGGTGGCGTCGAGGTTTCCGTCGTTGGGCCTCACCAGTGGCGAACCCGCGCTGGCGACGGGATCCGGAATGTTGGCCAGGCCACTCGCTCGTGCGGCGGTCACCAGGTTTCGCCAGTCCGCGACATTGAAGTTGAGATCGGGCCAGAAGCTGGTCGCGTTGACGATAATGCCGGCGAGCTCAGGGCCTCCCGACTTGGCAAACAAGACGGCATACACGCCCTGCCAGTTGTCGCTTTGGCTGTCGTTGCTGAGGATGACCGCGTTGCGCTCGTCGACCGGGAGGAGGCCATGCGGGGAATCGGAGCCGGCATCGAGTACCTGCCTGCTGCACGCGAGCGGCAGCAGAAGAATCGCCTTGGCCAAGGCAGAGTGCATGGGAATCCCACGCGTGAGAATCACGGGAGCGAGGCTAGCATGTCGTCAACCTTCTGTAGCAAGACGCTGCGAGGGAACTGATGGCGGAACTGTGCGGCGACGTATCGCGCCTCGCCTCCGCGGCCGAGTCCGACCAGGGCCTTCACCCGCAGCACCTCGCGCTCCTCCGAGAGTCGTCCGGTTGGATAGCTGCGCAGGTGCTCTGCCGCGACGGAGAGGACGGACGCATAATCGCCGCGCGCATCGGACTGGCGTGCGCGAGTCAAGAGCGCAAGCTCCCGGAGCCCACCGTCCGGCCTGGCTACCAGGCTCGTCCTGCGACCCGAAAAGGCTGCTTTCGCGGGCGCCACGCGGACTGCGGGTGTGGTGGCCGCCAGCGCGATTTCCCGGGCAGGCTTGGGCGCGGCTGTCGGCTCGACCGAAGGCGGGCCGGACGGAGGCTCTTGCAGGATTCCGGGCGCCCTCTTCCCGGTGGGCAGGGGCGACAACGGTCGCCTCACCATCTGGTATGCGGCTGCGGCACCGGCCAGGAGGGCAACCCCCGCGGCGGACGCGAAAAGGTATCGGCGGACGCGAAAAGGCACCACGCGTGGGGAGACCGTCGCTAGAGCGGTCGCGCGCAACGCCTCGCGTGCGCGTGCCAGGATGCGGGCGCGAGCCATTTCGGGCTGGGCCGGGAGAGCGCGTTCGTGCGCCAGCAACGCGTCGACCGAGTGGTGCAGTGGCGGAGGCATTCGGCCGGTGTCGTCGGTTGTCATCGAATGACGCTCCCTTTCTGCAGCTGCGCGACGGCAGTTTCGAGCTCCCGGCGTGCCTTGCGTAGGCGCGAATAGACGGTGAAGATCGGAATCGCGAGGGTCGCGGCGACCTCGTGCACGGGAATTTCGTCGATGTCGTGCATGACCAAAACCGCGCGTCTGGGTACTGGAATGCGATGGAGGGCGGCGAGTGCGAGAGCGCGCGCCCGGCTGGTCTCGAGAGCTTGGTCGGGGCAAGGGGCGCGGTCGGGTCCGTCGACGATCGCAAACGGAACCTCGCGCCAATGCCTGCGTCGGTGGGTCGCGGCCACGCGGAAGGCGATGCCGAAAAGGTAGGGCCGCAGTGGACGTGTGGGATCGTAGGTGTGCCAGGTGCGCCGAAGAATCAGGAACACCTCGTGGGCCAAGTCCTCCACATCCGCCGGGTTGACGCCCAGACGCTGGAGCGTGCGGATCAGGTAGTCGAGCTCACGCTGATAGGCACCTAGACAGCTATCATCGATAGTGCTTGGCGACACGGCTCTTGCGCTCGGCTGGCTTGGAACGAGGCGTGGCTGGTTCAAAGAAGCACTCACGACACTTTTACATTGCCACGGCGGGGCCGGAGTTGTCACCGAAAGCGCGCCGCCAGGTCGATTCCGGCAAGGGCGCCGAGTCGCGGCATGTCCCACACGCCGGCCTGGCTCAAGACGATTGTGTTGGGGGTGAGCAGGCCGAGCGCATCGATGTGCGCGGTGGCGAACCACGGTCCGCCGAGATCCATGGCTGCGGCGAGGCGGAGGCCAGCTTGTGCCACGAACCCGGTGGGAGAGCGTGGTTGGTCCACCCCCAAGCCGGTAACTCGAACTTGGCTTGCTTTCCCGACGAGGCAGGCCGAAGCCGCGCCGAGGTGTCCGCAGACCGTGGCGCTGGCGCCGATGAGACTCTGGCGAAACCCGCTGCCGTCCCACTGGCGCAGGGTGGTCGGGTAGCTGGCTTCCCCCCCAAGCTCCAGCGAAAACTCGCTTCGGCGCACCCCGAGGAACAAGCGCGCGTTGGCGGTGATGGAGGGCGAGATGTCCCAGGCCAGCGACGGGCCGATGCCAACCCACATGGTCCAGTGCGGGGAATCGCCCTCGGCTGGGGCAATGGCCGGGGAGATCGCAGTCTCACTTGGACGACGCTCTTTCGCCGAGGTCGAGAGGTCGTGCGCGGGTGTTGCCTCGGGAGGTGAGGCTGCGGGGGGGGGCGCGGTTTGAGGCGGTATCGTCGGAATCTCTGCCGAAGAGGGGGCCGTGGCCGCGGCGATGTGCGCAGAGGCAGCAGCGGTGGAACCACCCGAGGAAGCGGAGGGGCCAGCCGCCGTTGGCGGCGTGGCGCGTAGCAGATCGATCTGCAGGCCGATGGCAAAGCTCATCTCCGTCAGGAGATTCGAGCAGTTGCCATCCTTGGCGGCGAAACGGCGTTCGCCCATGCCTACGCCGCCTTCCTTGCGCCATTCGACCATGCCATCGACGGCGTAGACCGTTCCACCCACCCGGACCAGGACGATGACGGAGGCATCGTCGCGAAACGGATCGTAGCCAATTTGGTTCGCGATGCTGCGGCGGAACTCCACCTCGTCCCAACACTCTCGAACGGAATCAGCGACCTCGTAGCGGAGACTGACGTAGAAATCGGCCTCGGCGGTAAGGGCGCCGCGGACGGGTTGGGCCGCGCCCGCAGCAGCTCCAAGGGCGATGATCAAGAAGAAATCCGACTGCCAACGCACGGCGACCCGAACGATACACCGACGCACCTGCTCGATTCTCGGGTTGTTTTGAGGCGCCAGGTTAATAATCGCGTAGCTCGGTGAGCCGAAGGCTCGATGCGGCGTAGGCTCCGGTCGAATTCGCAAAGGCTCGTAACAAGAATCCGACCGTCGGGCAATTAGGGTATGAACCACATCTTCAGCTCGTCGTTGGCTCGCTGCGCCAGCTGGGCCTACGTCCAGGCGTCCGCGATGGCCCAGTTGGGCTGGACCAGCGCACCGCAAGCGAGCGCGACCACAATCACGGTGGACACCTCGAAGCAACCCGCCGGGCCCGCGCGTTCTGGTCTTCGACCGTCGGCACGGATGTGGCCCCTATGTATTCGGCCTTATTACCGTCCAGGGCTGCTCGCTGAACCAGAGGGAGCAGGACTCACTGATAGTGCCTAAATGATTATCAACACCACAATTGACAAGGGAGTTGCGATGAGTATCAAGAACGTACGACGAAATGCATTCCGGATGCAAAGGGCGCTCTGTGGTATTGCCAGTGGACTTGGTATTTTGTTGGCTCTTTCAACAGATGCTTGGGCTACCAGAGGCCGCGTGAAAGTAGCGAACAACACGATCGTAACCGACACGGGCTCATTGATAAGAGGAGCCCGTGTGTCTCTGGACATTTGGGATGAAACACCGACCCAGGCCAACATTACCACGATGAAGAATAGCCGTGGATTGAATGCCTTTCATATCTATGCCGAGTATCCCGGTGGTGGTTCATCCGGGGGATATAATTCCGCGAAGGTTGACAAAGTCGTCGACTTGGCAGACACAAACGACTTGTACGTGGTCTTGACCATAGGTTCTGGCGGGGGCAACGGGACTTTCAATCAAAGTTTTGTTACATCATTTTGGAATTTCTATGCGCCCCGCTACAAGGACAAGACCCATGTCATTTACGAGGTTTGCAATGAGCCTCAGGCATGGTCTGCCCCCTACAATAACAATACCCTCACCATGGAAAAGAACGCGTATGCCCAAATTCGGGGGTTGGCTCCAGACACGCATATCATGATGATGTCCTACTCCCAAGTAGTCAATCCGACTCAAGCGGCTACTGAGTGTGCAGGTTTAGGTGTTACCTGGGACAACGCCTCAGTTGCCTTCCATACGTACGGAATAGATGGAAAGGAAGACGCCTCATTAACCGCCTTTTATACTGCTATGAAAGGTAAGGGCATAGCGTACGCCTGTACCGAGCCTAATTTGACTTTGAAAGCCATAACCACAAAACTTTTCGAAAGGGATGGAGTTTCCGAAACCCAATTCATAAATGTTTCCGATATTGCAACCAACGCTTCCGCTTTTACTAGCTGGATCACTAGCAACAACATTTGTTGGACGCCCGATTTCGGCACGTGGCCATCCTGCTCTGGTAGCGTCCCGGGCACTGGCGGAAGCTCGGGCACCGGTGGCCGGGTTGGCACTGGCGGAAGCACCTCGACCGTACCGGGCACTGGTGGCCGTGTTGGCACTGGCGGAAGCACCTCGACCGTACCGGGCAGCGGCAGAGACGCCGGCGTCGGGGGAGCGACGGCCGCTGGAGGAGCAGGCGGCGAAGACGCTGGCGTTGGAGGAGCGGTGGCTGTCGGAGGAGCGAGCGGCAGAGACGCCGGCGCCGGAGGAGCGGCGGCTGTCGGAGGAGCGAGCGGCGGACATACCGGCGTCGGGGGAGCGGCGACCGCCGGAGGAACAAGTGGCACCGGTGGAGTCTCGGGCTCGGGCGGCCAGCAAGGAGTCGGCGGCGCCAGCAACTCTGGCGGTGCACCATCTGGTTCTGGTGGCTCGTCATCAGCCGGGGGAGCCGCGGTCGCGACAGGAGGCGGGGCGGGTGGACGATCCGTTGGGCCACTCGGCGGAGCGCCTTATGGCGGCGCGGTTGCTGGGAATGGCATGAGCAACGGCTGTAGCTGCACCGTCGGCAAGGGACACCGGACTGACGGCCGCGGCACGGAGGGCGGAATCGCACTTCTGCTTGGACTCTGGGCGCTCGCGTTCATTCGGCGGCTGCCGTAGCTCAAACGTCTCGATCGCCTCATCGGACAGCCGAGCAACCGTGGACCGACGAGGACGGCGGACGCTGGTTGCCGAAGCTTGTCTTTGCCGAGCTGCACGGGTTCATGTCCTGTGGAATCTTGGTGCGAGGCTTCGCCCACCTTTTCTGTGAATCGTGTGGCGAGCAAGGTCAGTGCGCTCGCGCACACGGGCTGGCGAATCCGCTGGTACCCGAACGGCCCCTGGGCGTAGCTTCGATGAGCCCGTGCGCGAGCGAGATGTCGACCGATCCGTCTGGTCGCAAAGGATGCAGCTATCATGCAGTTATCGGAGGTAGCCTATGCGCCCGAATACGCTTGTCTTGGCCCTGTGTGGAACAGTAACCGCGGCTCTGGCGGTTGGCTGCGGAGGCGGTAGCGGTCTGAAACTGGCCGGCGGCTCTGGCGGCGGCAGCGCAACCGCGGGTGGCGGGGCCGGGAGCCTTGGGACTGGTGGCACCGCGTTGGCAGGCGGCTCACCGAGCGGCTCACTGGGAATGACCGGCGGCGCGAAGGGCGGAGGTGGTGCGCTTGCTGGAGCCAGCGGTATCACCACCGCTGGAGGCGGCAACACGTCCATGGGTGGACAAGGCGGCGGCACCGCGCGCGGCGGAGCGAGCGGCTCGGGTGGCAGCACGTCCGTGGTCGGGCAAGGCGGCACCTTCGCTCGCGGTGGAACAACCGGCTCGGCCGGCAGCACGTCCGTGGCCGGGCAAGGCGGCACCTCCGCCCGGGGGGGCTCGGTTGCGGTGGGCGGAAGTACCCCGGTGGGAGGACAAGGTGGAACCTCGTCCACCGCTGCTTCGGGTGGATCAACGTCGCAAGGCGGACAAGGTGGCAAGGGCATCGATGGAGGCACGGCGCAGGTCGTTGCGTGTGCCGTGGATCCGGCGTCCCCCGGCGCGCAGTGCTCGTGCAGCGGATCGAGCTGCACTTGCACAGGAAGCACCGATCCATCCGTGTCGAGCGCCTGCGACTTTGCCTGCGGATCTCCGTCGCAACCCTGCACGGTCGCTTGTCCCAGCGGTGGCTGCACGACGGAATGCGCTGCCAACACGACCTGCAACGTCGACTGCAAGAATCCCGGCGGCAGCTGCCAGACGAACTGCAATCCTGGCGCGACCTGCAACGTGGATTGCACTGAAACCGGCGGCTGCACGATGCCGTGTCAGGGCGCCAACTGCAACATCAACAGCTGTATGGGGGGCTGTGTGCTGGCGTGCACCGGTGACAACACCCAATGCAGCTTGGACGACTGCACCGGTGGAGGATGCTCGATCAGCACCTGCACCGCGGGCAACAAGTGCGACATCGGTTCTTGCGACGGTGGCTGCTTCATGGTGTGCGAAGGCGCCAACGCTACCTGCAGACTGGGGGCATGTTTGGGTGGTGGATGCTCCATCGACGAGTGTGGCCCCGGCGCCAACTGTACGGTCGACAATTGCCAGATCGCGTGCTTCATCGAGCACTGCTCGGCCGGGGCCACCTGCGTGATCGAGACCTGCACCAACGGACCCTGCAGCATCCAGTGCGCCGCCGGCGCCACCTGCATTATTCGCGACTGTCCGGCTGGGGGTTGCAGCATCGGATGCGAAGACGGTGCGACGTGCACCATCGAGAGCTGCACGCCAACCCCCGACTCTCCCTGCGACGCTCACGCCCAGTACGCCCCGCCCGCCAGCAGTCCCTAAGCTGTCCTGCTTCGCGGAGTCGGCGAAGCACGGGGCAGCCACAGTGGCCCCGGTAAACGGTGCGCGGACTTGGGCGCGATGGTGCCTCGGGAGGATGGTGGGCCGGGGTGCTAGACCTTGGAGATGTCGAGTGACATCCAGGTTTCGAGGCCGCCGCCGCGCCCGCTCTTGGGGTTCGATGGGGATTGCGTCGAGCGCCATCGCGTTTTTGTCGCGCTGGTCAAGCGCCTTCTGTGGGGCGCGGATACGCTGAAACCGACCCACGCGCTTGCGCGCTGGCTGTTTCTGCGAGCTCTCGGCGCCATCTACCTGGTGGCGTTCCTGTCGCTGTGGTCGCAAATCCTCGGCCTGGTCGGCGAGAGCGGCATCTTGCCGGTGCGTAGCTTAATGTCCGCCGCCCTACGCAGCTTTGATCTTCACGGTATCGGGGTTGACCGCTATCGGATATTGCCGACCCTGTGCTGGATTGGCAGCTCGGATGTCTTTCTCCATGTCGAGTGCGCTGCTGGCGTGCTCGCGAGTCTCGCGCTGATCCTCGGCGTCGCGCCCGTCCCCTGCCTCGGCTTGTTGTGGCTTCTCTACTTGTCGCTCGCCACTGTGGGGCGGGTCTTTTTCGGCTACCAATGGGACAACCTGCTACTCGAGGCCGGGTTTCTCGCCATCTCTTTCGCCCCCCTCTCGCTACGCCCGCGACTGCGGCGAGCGACAACGCCCCCGCGGCTTGCGCTTTGGCTGTTGCGTCTGTTGCTCTTCAAGCTGATGTTTTCCTCGGGTTGGGTGAAGATCAGCAGTGGGGATCCGAGCTGGCACGACCTCAGCGCGTTGTCGTTCCACTACCAGACCCAGCCGCTTCCCACCTGGCTGGCCTGGTACGCCAACCAACTCCCCCTCTGGCTGCACAAAGCCTCGTGTGCCGCCATGTTCGCGATTGAGATCGGCGCCCCGCTCATGATCCTTGCACCGCGCCGGCCGCGCCTTTGGGGCTGTGGTGCGATGCTGCTTTTGCAAGCCCTCATCGCACTCACCGGTAACTACACATTCTTCAATCTGCTTGCCATCGCCCTCTGTGTCCTTCTCGTCGACGACACCACCTTGCGTTGGATCATGCCGCGCCGGCTGACGGCGGCGCTGTTGCCCGGCGTGGCCCCGGAGGCGGATAGAAGCGGAACAGCTCGGCGAATCGCTCTCGTACTCGCAGCAACGATCTTCGTTCCCATCTCGCTCGTTCAAACTGCCGCGAGCGCGGACATCCGCAGCGCTTGGTTCGCACCCATTGAGGCTGTCGATGCGTGGCTCGCCCCCCTGCGCACCGTGAGCGGGTACGGGCTCTTCGCCGTGATGACCACGGACCGGAAAGAAATCAGCATCGAGGGCAGCGACGATGGCGTTCACTGGGTTGCCTACGGGTTCAAGTTCAAGCCAGGCGACGTGAACCGGCGGCCGGGGTTCGTGGCACCCCACCAGCCGCGCGTGGATTGGCAGATGTGGTTCGCCGCCCTGGGCAGCCTGCGCGACAACCGCTGGCTGGTGAATCTCTGCATTCGCCTTCTCGAAGGTTCGCGGCCCGTGCTCGCACTACTCGGCACAAATCCGTTTCCCGCGCACCCGCCGCGCTACGTGCGCGCCGAGATCTACCGGTACACATTCACCGAGGCGGCCGAACGGCGGGCCACAGGCGCCTGGTGGAAGCGCGAGATCATCGGCGAGTACATGCCGTCACTTTCTCTCGCCGAGCTCCGAGCTAAATAGGACGCGCGTGGTAGCCTTTCCCGAAGAAAGGGACGACGGGTGACGCCGAATCGCACGCACGGCCGCGCGCACAGGGGGACGCCCACGGGGCGTCGACGCGCGTCGCGCACATGCTGGGCGCTGCTCACGGTTTTGCTCGCCTTGCCTGCGCCCGCGCAAGCTCAGGCACCCGCGACCGTGAAGGTTTCGGTCGACGCGACCGTCGCCGGAACGCCGCTTGAGCGGGTGTGGCCGTTTCACGGTTACGACGAGATCAACTACACGACCGTGCCGGAAGGACAGGCGCTGCTTGCCACCCTCGCCGCCGCGCACACCGCGCCCGTGCACGTGCGCAACCACTTTCTGCTCAACACCGGCGACGGTACCCCTGCGATGAAGTGGGGGTCGACCAACGTCTACACGGAGGATGCCGACGGCAACCCGGTCTACGACTGGACGCTCACCGACGGGATCCTCGACGCCATCACCACGGTCGGCGCGTTCCCGTTGGTGGAAATCGCCTTCATGCCTCAGGCGCTCTCCACGCATCCCATCCCTTACCGCAACTCCGGCACCACCACACTCAACGGCGGCTGCTTCTATCCGCCAACCGACTACGCCAAGTGGGCGGATCTCATACGCGCGTGGGCCAAGCACGCGGACGGGCGCTACCCGATGGTTGGGCCGAGCTGGCTATGGGAGCTGTGGAACGAGCCCGACAGCGCCTATTGGCACGGGACCTTCGACGAGTACGCGAAGCTTTACGACTACACCGAATCGGCACTGCACGAGGTGCTCCCGAACGCGGCGCTGGGTGGCCCGGCGGTGGCGAGCGTCGACGACAGCTTCCTCGCGCAGTTCCTCCAGCACTGTGCGACCGGCAGCAACGCGGTCACCGGCGAAACCGGAACCCGCCTGGATCTGGTGACCTTCCACGCGAAGGGCGGGGTGGCCATCGCCGGAGACCACGTCGAGATGAGCCTCGGCAACCAGCTCCGCCAGCACCTATCCGGCTTCAACGCGGTGGCCGCGTTTCCGCAATTCAAAGCGACGCCCATCTACATCACCGAGGCAGATCCCGAAGGCTGCGCCGCCTGTCCCGTCAGTGACCGGCCCGAGGATGCGTACCGCAACTTTACCGCGTACGGTGCGTACGAGATCGCGATGATGAAGCACACCATCGAGCTCGAGGCCGAGGCGGGTATCAAGTTGGGAGGGCTGCTCACCTGGGCATTCACCTTCCCGGGCACGCCCTATTTCGCCGGCTACCGCGCCCTCGCCACAAACGGCATCAACCTGCCGGTCATGGGTGCGTTCAAGCTGCTGGGCCAATTGGCCGGAAACCGCTTGCCGCTGACGAGCAGCGGTGCGCTCTCGGTGACCGACATCCTGACCAGCAGCGTGCGCGGCCAGCCGGAGGTCGACGGCATGGCCACGCGGAACGGCGACGCTATCCAGGTCCTGGTGTGGAATTATCACGACGACATCGTGACCGACCTTGCGATGCCGGTGCACCTGGCGATCAACATCCCGCCAGACTTCGGCCCGAACCTGCGCGTCTCGCACCTGCGCGTCGACGAGGATCACGGCGATGCCTACACGGTTTGGGCGTCGCAAGGCATGCCCCAAAGCCCGTCGGCAGCCGAGGTCGCGAACCTGCAGCAGGCGATGGAGCCCTCGCCGCTGGTTCCTGCCGAGGCCGTCGCGGTGGACGCTGGCGGTTCGGTCAACATCGACTTCGACCTGCCCCGGTTCGGCGTCTCGCTGGTCACCATCCAACCTGCGCCGGGCGCCAGCGACGGCGGCGGGGGGACTGGCGACGGCGGCCAGGGCGGCGGTGGAACTGGCGCGGGCGGCGCCACGTCGTCACAGGCGCACCTCGGTGGAGGCTGCAACTGCACCTTCGGTGATGGCGGCGAGTCCAGCGACATGGCCCTGCTGGTAGCGGCTTCACTTGCTCTTGCGATGCTCGCGCGCCGTCGGCGCGTGCACCGCTGAGCTACCGGACAATTTCCAAGCGTTTTCACCACAGAGGACACAGAGAACACAGAGCCGGAAAGAGTAGGAGTTTCCGGATCCGGACTCATCCTCCCCGGTCCGACTCCGTGTCCTCTGTGCTCTCTGTGGTTCAGTCCGACACCGGCCGGTGTACCGCTCGTCACGTCGCATCCGCCGGGAGCGCACTTTGCTTTTCGCCGCGCCCCGGCGTCCGGGTGTACACTACTGCGGCATGGCCACTGGCAGACCTGCACATCGAGGCTCTCAGTTCGTTCGGCAGTGGCGACTTTTGCGCACGCTGGAAGGCGCGAAGCGAGGGATGACCGTTGCACAACTGAAAGAGGCCATCGAAGAAACCCAATCCACGCGCACCCTATACCGCGATCTCGAAGTTCTGCAGCAGGCCGGCTTTCCCCTGACCAACGAAGACGGGCGCTGGCGACTGCTGGAAACCAGCGAAGGCGCCTGGGCCATCCCGGTAAGCCCCACCGAAGTCGTCGCGCTGATGCTGACCGAGGATCTGCTTGAGCCCGTCGAGGGAAGCTGGCTGGCGCAACCGCTGCCGAGCTTCGCGCTCGGCTTTCGTCTTCCCTGACACCCACCGGCCGTCGCTATTGCGCCGAGCTTCGCAAAGCCAACATCGCGACCCTGTTCGGCGGCGGCCGCTACGGTGAAAAGCGCGCCGAGCTGGAAGCCATCCACGAAGCCATCGAAAAACAACAGTGCGTGCGCATCGACTACGCTACCCCCGGCAAGCGCCGAGAATCGCGCGTGATCGATCCCTACTGCACCTGGTTCGCCGCTGGCCGCGTCTATGTCGTCGCCTACTGCCACAAAGCCGAGGACACCCGCACCTTCGCCGTCCAGCGCATCAAGCACGCCGAAGTCCTGGACGAAGCATTCGAGCCCGATCCCTCCTTCGATCCCGCCGCATTCACCCGCAAAGGCTTCGGCGTGTACCACGGTCCCGTCTACCGCGTGACCATCGACTTTTCGCCCAAGGTCGCCCACCTGATTCGCGAGCGCCGCTTCCACGTCAGCCAGCAAGTCACCGAGGTTGGAAAGGGTGTGCGCCTGAAGATGGAAGCCGCCGGCCTACCCGAAATCGCCGCGTGGGTGGCGGGGTTTGGGGGAGATGCGCGCGTGGTGGCGCCCAAGGAGTTGGTGGAGGCGGTGAAGGCGTTACACCTAGGCGCGTTGGAGGTGGCGGAGACAGCACGGGACGTGACCTCGGATGACACGAAGGAGTTGTAGCCTAGAGGAAGAAACCTGATGAGGAAGCGTACAGTCCAAACGAGTACCCGAACCAAGGCCATGGCGAATCCAACTCAGGAGGCTCGAAAGGTCCGCGGTCGCTCGCGCGAGGAAGCTGCGTTCCCAGTGGCCCCCGTGCGATCCGAGCTTCCCAAGGACTACGCCGCGGCCTTGGCTGAAATCAAAGAGCGCGTTCGCCAGGAACGCCTGCGTGTCGTTCTGGCCGCGAATTCGGCCATGGTCTTGCTTTACTGGGACATCGGACGGGTGATTCTCGATCGACAGGCACGCGAGGGCTGGGGCGCGCGAGTCATCGACCATCTGGCCGAGGATCTGCAAACCGCGTTTCCCGAAATGCGAGGGTTTTCCCCGCGAAATCTGCTCTTCATGCGCGCCTTCGCGGATGAGTACCGGGAAAGGCAAAAGGTGAAACAACTTGTTTCACAATTGCCCTGGGGACACGTCGTTCGGCTGATCCAACGTATCAAAGATCGAGGCGTTCGCGACTGGTACATAGGCCAGAGCGTTCTGCACGGTTGGAGCCGCAACATCCTAGCCCTACAGATCGATGGACGTGCTCACGAGCGCCAGGGCAAGGCAGTCAACAATTTCAAAGACACCCTGCCCCCGGCGGACTCGGATCTGGCCAGCCAGGTCTTCAAGGATCCCTACCTCTTCGATTTTCTGGGCACCGCGGACCCGCGCCGCGAACGCGAAGTCGAGCAAGCACTGGTCGATCACGTTCAGCGCTTCCTGCTAGAGCTGGGCTCTGGCTTTGCCTTTGTCGGCCGCCAAGTGCGCCTGGAAGTCGGCGACGAAACCTTCCTGCTCGACCTACTTTTTTATCACCTGAAGCTGCGCCGCTACGTGGTCATCGAGCTGAAGGCCACGCCCTTCCGTCCCGGCGACGTCGGCCAGATCAACCTTTACCTGTCCGCCGTCGACGATCTGCTGCGCCACCCCGACGACAAACCCAGCGTGGGCCTGTTGCTGTGCCGATCGCGCAACAAGCTGGTCGCAGAATACGCCCTGCGCGGCCTGAAGAAGCCCATCGGCGTCGCCGAATGGGAGACCAAGATCGTCGCCAACCTTCCTGCCGATCTGAAGGATGGCTTGCCCACGGTTGAGGAGATCGAGGCCGAGCTGGCTGACGAATCATCGTCCAGTGGTGAAAAAGGGGAGGCGTAGGGTGATGGGGATGGAGAAGGAAGCAAAGGCGAGCATCGAAGCCAAGCTCCTGGCCGGCTGGCGCCCGCGTGCCTTTGTTGCCCTTGATTTCGAAACCGCCAACCGAAGCAGATCGAGCGCCTGCGCGCTCGCCCTGGTTAGGGTGGAAGGTGAGCGAATCGTGGAACGCGTGGTGGACCTCATCCGCCCGCCGGATCGAAGATTCGAATTCACTCATCTCCACGGCATCACATCGAAAGACGTCGCGGAGAAAAGAACCTTCGGTGAGGTCTGGAAGGCACTCCTCCCGGTAGTCCAGGGCAGTCAATTCCTAGCTGCTCACAACGCCGCCTTCGACCGCGACGTGCTTGGGACCTGCTGCCGAAACGCACGGATCCCCATTCCTGACCTCCCCTTCGTCTGTACAGTCGCGCTCGCTCGGCTGAAGTGGAAACTCTATCCAACGAAGTTGCCAGACGTTTGCGCGCTTCTGGGGCTTCCGCTGCGACACCATGACCCCCTTTCGGACGCCGTGGCCTGCGCCAACATAGTGTTGGCGTCAATGGACCGGGTGCAGCGGCAAGGTCAGGATCAGTAGTTCCCATGCAGGGCGTTCCCACGGATTTTTGGGGCAAGCTGACACGGTCTCCGTCGACCGACGAAGTCACCGAGTGGCACCCACTTCATGACCACTGTGCCGACGTGGCCGCCGTGGCCGAGCGACTTCTCACGCTGCCAATCTGGGAACGCAGGCTTAGCCGGCTCGAAGGAAGAGAGAACCTTGACCAGGTAGTGGTAGCGCGACTTTGTGTCCTCGCAGCGCTGCATGACTTCGGAAAGGTGAACTCTGGCTTTCAAGCGAAGTCGCGGCGAGAGCCAGGCCCGACTGCTGGCCACGTGACCGAAGCGTTGTCCGCCCTGTGCAAGCCGGTCTGTGCTTGCTTCGAGTCGCTAAACGCTTGGGGGGACAGCACGGCTGAATTGCTGGCGGCATCCATCTGCCACCACGGTCGGCCTTTGAATTTCGATCAAGCTAGTGCCTCCTGGCAATCAACGTGGTGGAAGCCGAATCGTGCTGGGCTCGACCCAAAGGCAGGCATCGAGGATCTGCTGCAGAGATGTCGGGACTGGTTCCCGGCGGCATTTGGTACGGACTCGCAGCCTCTACCTTCTGCGCCTGAATTCCAGCATGCGTTTGCGGGACTTATCATGCTCGCCGACTGGCTCGCATCGGATACGCGGTTCTTTCCGTTCAGCGAATCCTTGACCGATGATCGCATTGCATCGTCGCGGATGATGTCCCGTCGGCTCGTAGCTGAGATGGGACTCGATCTACCCGTGGAGAGACGCGCAGATGCCGCTGGAAGGAGTGCTTTCGTCCGGGTCGCGCCGGAAGGCATGATGCCCCGTCCAGCCCAAAGCGCCATCCTTAATCTCAACCTAGAATCCCCCGGCATCCGCGTGCTTGAGGCAGAGACGGGGAGCGGTAAAACCGAGGCTGCTCTCGCCCACTTTCTCTTGCTGCTAGAGCGTGGCGCGGTTGATGGGCTCTACTTTGCTTTGCCCACACGAACCGCCGCCACGCAGATCTTCCGAAGGGTACGAGAGGCAGCCTATCGCGCCTTCGCCTCACCGCCGCCTGTCGTGCTCGCCGTGCCAGGCTACCTCAAGGTGGACGATGCCGAAGGCAAACGTCTCCCCGGGTTCGAGGTGCTTTGGCCGGACAAGGACCGGTTTCGCTTCCGTGGCTGGGCATCCGAGCGCCCCAAGCGGTACCTCGTCGGATCCATCGTGGTCGGTACGATCGATCAAGTACTGCTCTCTTCCTTGCGGGTGAACCACGCCCATCTTCGTGCAACTTCGCTGCTGAGGCACCTTCTGGTGGTCGATGAGGTGCACGCCTCCGATGCCTATATGACTCGCATCGTGGAGGACGTTCTCGGACGGCACCTCAAGGCGGGCGGGCATGCCCTGCTTCTCTCAGCAACGCTTGGGGGCGAGGCCCGCGCAAGATTGCTATCGCCTTCGACTCGAAAGCCGGGGCCAGATCTAGACGAAGCAGTGGCAACCCCGTATCCACTGGTTAGCACGGCCAATGCCAGCATCGCAGTTCAGCACGGCGAAGCTGTTCGAGAGATCAAGGTCGAAGTCGCGTCCCACAGTGAGGACGCAACGGCGGTCGCTGCCCTGGCAATCGCTGCTGCCGAGACCGGCCTGAAAGTCCTGGTCATACGCAATACCGTTCGTGATTGCATGCAGACTCAGGCGGCCGTTGAGATGGCCTGCGGCGAAGCCGCCCTGCTGTTTGAGTGCCGAGGCGCAGTGGCACCGCACCATGCACGCTACGCGCGGCCAGACCGCGAGGCCCTCGACCAGGCCCTTGAAGCACGCCTCGGCAAGACAAGACCCGCTGGTGGTTGTGTGGTGGTCGCCACCCAGACCGTCCAGCAGTCCCTCGACCTGGACTCCGACTACCTGATCACGGACCTTTGCCCGGCAGACGTGCTTCTCCAGCGCATCGGTCGGCTCCACCGCCACTCACGACCCGAGCGCACCATCGCGGCCCGCACGACGGTTCTTGTGCCGAGCGATCGTGATCTCGGCGTGCTCATTGGCAAGGGCGGCCGACCAAAAAATCACCACGGCCTCGGCAGCGTCTACGAAGACCTGCGAATACTTGAGGCAACCTGGCGTCGCATCGAGGAAGCGCCGCTGTGGCGAATACCAACCATGAATCGCTGGATTGTGGAGCGATGCCTACACTCGACGGCGTTGCGGGAAATAGTGACGACAGGTGGCCCCCGCTGGAAGGAGCACGACATCTACGTTGTCGGTTCGGACGCAGGGATGCGCAGACAGGCCGAGCTCAATCTTGTCGATTGGTCGAAGCCGTACATCGAATCGAACTACCCTGGCGAGGTCGATGAGCGCATCATGACCCGACTGGGAGAAGGCGACCGGCAAGTCGCATTTGCCCCTGCATTCATAGGCCCCTTCGGCCTGCCCGTATCCGAATTGAATCTCAAAGCTTTCTGGGCGCGAGGAGTCCCGAGCGAAGAAGACCAGGCATCATCGGTGACATCGCACGATGGCGAGACCCGTTTCCGCTTCGGGGACAAGGCATTTCTCTATGACCGTTTAGGACTTCGCCCGGATGACGGACCCAGCACAAAAGAGGAGCATCACGATGACGATGGCCCATGATCTGCTCGACGAGCCACTCCTGACCTGGAGGGACCGAGACGGTAACCGGGAAATGACGACCCTGCCCGGGATTCTGCAACGTCTTGGCAGCGGTGAACTGGTGGACTTTCCGCGGACGCGGGCGCACCAGTTCGATCCGTGGAGTATGTTCCTTACGCAACTTGCGGCGATCGCGTTGCACCGTGCGGGAGGCACTGATCCTAGGCTGTCCGAACAGGAGTGGAAAGGTCACCTTCTCGCGCTTACTGATGGAGCCCACGAACCGTGGTGCCTGGTGGTCACAGATCTTGCCAAGCCTGCATTCTTCCAACCCCCCGTACCTGAAGGAAAACTGGATGACTGGAAAGGGCTTGCCATCCAACCCGACCACAAGGTTGATGTGCTCGTGACCGCCAAAGGCCACGACATCAAGACCAGACTCGTGGATTCGACTGATGTCGAGGCATGGATTTATGCTCTGACCACCCTACAGACGATGCAGGGATTTCCAGGAAGAGGATACAACGGCATTTCACGGATGAATGGCGGCTTCGGAAGCCGTCCTCGTATAAGCGTGGCCGCTAATCCGTCCCCGGCGGGTCGCTTCCAACGGGATGTTCGCGTGATGTTCGATGCGTGGCCTGTACAAGTTGGCCGAGGCTACTCGGACAAAGGCATCGGCCTCGTCTGGTCGAGCCCGTGGGATGGCAACAGCTCTCTGGCGATGGGGGATCTCTGTCCGGGCTTCATTGAGATTTGCTGGAGAGTTCGTTTACGACAGGCACCGTTAGGGATCGAGGCTGTCTACACAACCACCACCGTTCGACGCTGCTTGCCCGAGGTCGTCAACGGTGATGTTGGCGATCCATGGATCCCTGTTGAGCGCGATGGTGGGGCGCTGACAATCTCGGGTCGAGGGTTTGGCTACGAGTTGCTCACGCGGCTGCTCTTCAGCGGGGATTTCGAACCGGCGGCCGCCCAGGTCATCAAGGAAACCGACGGGGATCCAGTGATTCTAATCGCCTCGGCCATGGCACGCGGCCAAGGAAAGACCGACGGTCTGCACGAGCGCCGCCTTGTCATCAGCGGCAAGGCGCGAATGCGACTCGGAGACCACGACGGCCGAGCCACGCTAGGCCTCAGAGCGACCCGCCAAGTGGAAGAGGCCACGAAGATGCGTTCCAAAGTGCTCTTTCCCAGCCTCAAGAAGCTGGGACTCGGCGAGCAAGTGGTACGGGACTTCTTCCAGGATCGAGTGGACGAGGTCTTCTTCACCCGGCTCCTAGGTGACGTCGACCAACCGGACGACGAAGCCCGCCTCGTGTGGGAGAAGACCATCAAGGATATTGCGTGGGGGGAACTCCAGCGGGCCATCGAGCGATGCTGCGTGCCGGATGCCCGGCGGTTCAAAGCGATCAGCGAAGCAGAAGGGATGTTCCGGGGCTGCCTCAAGAATCAGTTCCCGGACCTGACTGCCGCCTCTGCTGGCGGCACGAACAAGGAGGCTACACCATGACGACAGAGAGCACCCCTGATGGAAACGGTGGAATAGGCGGTCTTGTCAATTGGATAGCTGCCCTGCTCCAGCACGGGGGCAACGTGCTGACCACTGGGGACGTGGCGATGCTACGCCGGATGGACCCACGGCATCCATCGTCCGCGTTCTTCAAATTGGAAGGCACAGTGCTGGACGCTGAGCTACCGGGCGAAGTCCATGCGCGGGAGGACCGCGAAACCCGCTGGGCGGCTGTGGTGGTGGGACTTGCTCATCTCGGGGAACTGCACCGACCCGCGCGGCGTCTCGGCGAAGCGCTTGCACAGGCCGACTTCTCTGAGCTGCGTTTCTCGCGACTCCTCCGAGCAGACGCCGAGCAACTCGCCGACGAGGTACCAATGATCGCCCGCTACCTAGCTGCCAAGGGAGTACCCGCTGATTTTTCCGCAGCCGCTTGGCTAATCTTGTCAGTCGGCCAGACCAACGAAGAGAGGGTGAGACGCAACATCGCCCGCGACTACTACGGCGCACTCGCACGCCAGACGAACGACTGAATCAACACGAACGCAGGAGGCAACCGATGTCCGCACGATTTCTTCAAATCCACACTCTCACCAGTTATCCCGCGTCACTTCTGAACCGTGATGATGCGGGCTTTGCGAAGCGCATGCCGTTTGGCGGCGCAGTCCGCACGAGGATCTCTTCGCAGTGCCTGAAACGACATTGGCGAGTCTTCGACGGGGAGAATAGCCTCAGCACGATCGACGCGCCTGAATCCATTCGTTCGAGAGTGTCCTTCGAAAAGTTCATCGTCGAGCCACTCGTACAAGAGGGAATTCCTCAGAACGTGGCACGCGCAGCAGCGGCCAAGATCATAGGCAAGGTATTCGGCGGCGAAGCGAAAAAGGATAAGCAGGAGAAGGCCGAGAAGAAGGGCAAGAAGAAGGCGCAGGCAACTGCACCCGAAACAGGAGACGCTAGCGCGGCAAATGCAGACGTTCCCGTGGAGGCTCTCGTGGGCGAAATTGCCAAGACCGCCCAGGTCACGGTCCTTGGACGGCCAGAGCTCGACTACTTCCTCAAACTGGCCCGCGAGGCGATTCAGGAAGGGGGGAATGACGTCGGAAAGGCAGAGAAGGCGCTCGATGACCGGATTGACGAAAAGAAGATGAAAGAGAACATCAAGGCTCTCATGCCAGGGTCGTTGGAGGCAGGACTGGGGGCCGCCCTTTTTGGTCGAATGGTGACCGGTGACATTCTGGCCCGTACAGACGCCGCCATCCATGTCGCCCATGCAGTGACCGTTCACTCGCAGATGACAGAGAGCGACTACTTTTCAGCCATCGATGACCTCCTTCGCGAGGAGGGCGAACAAGGATCAGGACACATCAATGCCAGCGAATTGACCAGTGGTCTCTTCTACGGCTACGTGGTCGTGGACATCAACGGGCTCGTCCAGAATCTCGGGGGAGATCGCAAGCTTGCTGCCGATGTGGTGGAGAAGCTGATACACATTGTCGCCAAGGTCAGCCCGGGCGCAAAGTTGGGCTCGACTGCGCCCTACGCCTACAGCCATTTTGTCCTGGGCGAGAGTGGAAATGCCCAGCCGCGCACCCTTCAGAATGCCTTCCTCGATCCGGTTCGCACCCAAGGGAATGTCGTCCAGAATGCCGCGCAAGCGTTGGCCAAGCACTTGCTGGAGTTGGACGAGATGTACGGGAAGAGCGAGTTACGCGCGCACGCGGGCCTGGGAGAGACGGACAAGCTCTTCGATGGCAAGACCAACCTAGTGAAACTGGCTGATTGGGCCAAGCAACAAATCACAGGCGATAACCAGCCGGGGATCTGATGAAAGTACTGGTACTTCGCCTCGACGCACCCCTCGTCAGTTTCGGTGCGCCGATGGTCGATCAGAACGGTGTGGTGCAAGCCTTTCCGACGCTCTCGCTCCTCACAGGCATGCTCGCCAATGCCCTCGGGTGGAACCACCACGACACAAGCAAGCTGACCTCTCTGCAGAGTCGTCTCCGGTTTGCCGCGCGCATAGACCGACGTGGCGAAGCGCTGGTCGATTACCAAATCGCCGATCTCGGCCAGCCCTGGATGATTGCCAAGAACGCCGGCTGGACAACCCGGGGGGCGATCGCCGAGCGAGGCGGCGCTAGTGGCGAAGGATTGCACATCCGATATCGCCACTACCGTGCCGACAGCCTACACACGGTAACGCTAACCCTTGTTGGCGAAGAAAGCCCAACGGTCGACGAGGTGGCACGGGCTCTCACCGAGCCCGCACGACCGCTGTTCATCGGAAGGAAGTGTTGCATTCCTGCATCTCGCCTCCTGCTGGATACTATCGAGGCGCCGTCGCTGGTGGCGGCGCTGGCTTGCATTCCACGATCGGCACGAGCCGATAGTGGCCTGCTGTCAGCCTGCTGGTGGGAAGGGGATGACCCAACCGGTGCGGTGGGCGAATCGCGAGTTGTCCACGTGACGGACGAGCGAGACTGGAAGAACCAGATTCACACCGGGCGACGCCTCATGCGCGAGGGGCGCGTCGATCCGCCGGAGGCCCAACCGTGACTGAAGAAAAGGTCCATCTCGTAAAGGTTCCCCTGCGTGCTGATCGCGTCGCGGCCATCGCCCGAAGACGTCAGGTGCAAGTTCGGGATCTCGATGCCGACTACCTGACTCACTGCCTGCTTCGCGAGTTGTGGCAGGAAGCGGCCCCGGCGCCGTTCCTGCTGAAAGGGAATGGACGTGTCATCGACGTTCTTGGCTACTCCCGGGCAGGACGCGACG
This sequence comes from uncultured Myxococcales bacterium, assembly GCA_964491625.1. Lineage (GTDB taxonomy): Bacteria > Myxococcota_A > Polyangia > Fen-1088 > Fen-1088 > Fen-1118. The sequence continues at coordinate 2,601 of CAZBIU010000038.1, read as the reverse complement.
CCCTGATCGAACGGGCGAGGACATTCGGCGATCCGGCAGTCCTAGACGCCATCGACGATCTCGATGCGGTTGCTGCGAAGGAAATGCCACGTCTGGGACCTGGACGTCGGGTCGGATTCCAGGTGCGTGCGTGTCCAGTGGTACGTTTGGCGAAAGGGCGTTGTGACCATCGGGCGGGTGCTGAGATTGACGCCTTTCTCGCTCGATGCTTCGAGCTGGGGCCGAGTCAGAAGGTTGATCGCCAGGAGGTTTACCGGACATGGCTGGCCAAGCGTTTCGAGAACCAGGAAGTGACCGGGGTCGAATTGGTGAACAGCCGGATAGTCGGGATTTCCAGAGAACGGTTCATCCGTCGCACACAGGGAGAACGACGTGAGGCTCGCCTGATTGAGCGTCCGGATGTAACCTTTGGCGGTGATCTCATCGTCACCAATGGCGAAACGCTTTTGCGATTCCTCGCCCACGGCCTTGGCAGACACCGTGCCTTCGGATTCGGTGCCATCATGCTTGTGCCGCCGGGCGAACAATAGGCGAAACACAGACGGGGGATTGTGCTCAAGGGCCGCCTCGGTTTAGAGACCGCGCGCATTCCCCATGCCGATCGCCACGGGTGTATCTGGCTTGGGCGGGGAGTTCTTTCAGTCGAAGACGGAACCCTACGGTTTGTAACGGCAGGAGGTGCGGGTCTTGCCGCAGGCTCGTACGGAATACCATTTCAAACGGTCAGCGCCATCTTCCTTGAGCCCGGCACCACGATCAGTCACGACGCCCTCAGGCTGCTAGCCCGAAATGGTACGGCTCTGGTTTTCACGGGCGAGGACGGCGTTCGCTTCTATGCATCGCTGCCGTTCGGCCGAGATGAAAGCGCTCTAGCCCGCGCGCAGGTCCGGCTGTGGACTGACGAGGAGAAGCGCCGAACCGTAGCGCGGAAAATGTACGCGCGGCGGCTGGGCGAGATCCTCCCATCCGCCGACCTGAATGTTCTACGAGGCATTGAGGGAGCACGGGTTCGGGTGCTGTACCGCACACTTGCGCGTCAGTTCGGCGTTCAATGGGCCGGGCGCAACTATGACCGCGACGATCCGGACGCTACCGATCTGGTCAACCAAGCGGTCAACCACGCCTCGGCTGCCATACGTGCTGCTGCGATGATCGCCGTAGCGGCAACATCAACGATTCCCCAGCTTGGCTTTATCCATGAAGACTCCGCCAATGCCTTCTCCCTCGACATCGCCGATCTATTCCGCGAGTCCGTCTGCCTGCCCGCCGCCTTTCGAGCCGTAAAGCAATTCGAGAGCGAGCCTGCACAGACTCTTGAGCGCCACGCGCGACGATGGGCTGGGCGCAGCCTGCGCGACGACAAAGTGATCCCGTCGATGATAGACGCGATCAAGGCAGTGCTGGTTGAGGACAATGCCAATCCAGCAGCGTCAGAGCAGGCTGAAGAACCCAACAAGGGCTCGGGGCCAACGTAGCGCCATGACGATCGTCGTCACCCGCAACGTGCCCGACAGGTACAGAGGCTTCCTCGCCAGTTGCATGCTCGAACTTGCCCCTGGTGTCTACGCTAGTCCGGACATGTCCCGTGCCGTTCGAGACCGTGTCTGGGCCGTTTGTTGCGAGTGGTCTGGGGTACTGCCCAAAGATGGGGGCGTTCTCATGACCTATCGTGACCACGAAAGTCCCAGCGGACTCGCCGTTCTGACCCTTGGGTGGACGAAAAAGGAACTGGTCGAGCTGGACGGCATCTGGGTCGATCACGCCGCGCCTGGTTCTCTGAAAAACGAATAGTTCAGCTCTGTTCAGACTGGGCTACACTGAACACTCTTACAGTTTCCCCCGCGCTCGCGGGGATGGTCCCAATTTCGACCCGACTGTCACGGCCTACTCCACGTTTCCCCCGCGCTCGCGGGGATGGTTCGATCACGCAATCGCTTCCTGGCGAAGCGATGTCCGGACCCAGCACGCGGGCAGGCCCCGTGCCTAAGCCACATCGGTCTGAAATGGTACTTTGCCTAATGCTCAACAGCGGGGACGAAAGAAACCATCCCGCTTCCGCGGACCTTCAAGCTGGCCCGGTTGCTGCCATCCCCGAGCATCGTATTGATACCGCTCCTATACGAGAGAAAAGCGATCTCGTCGCCAGCGGGCGACCATATGGCTTCGGGCAGCCATCCGGACTCGACCCAGGAGGGAAGTTCCTCAGTGACGAGTGACCGAATGGAGCCGTCGGCTCGATTGAACAAGTGCACCGAGTAGCTCGACGGGTTGCCGTACGTCCTGGACGAGAACAGGATCATGTCACCCCTTGGCGACAAGCTGGGTCGGGACACCGTCGCACCGCTTATCGCGGCCACCTTCGCTAGGCCAAGGCCGTCGACTCCGATTTGGTAGACGGCGTCGTCGTGGGCGAAGAACACCTTGTCGTCTCCAACCCACGACGGCCCGGTTCCACCTTCGCGAGTGAGTTGGCGAACTTCGTGATTCCCGATACCGACGAGGAACACGTTGTCCACACCAGATGCATCCTTCATGACGAAGGACAGCAGCTGTCCACTTGGGGAGAAGGCGACCTGGGACATCGCCAGGTTCTGCTCCGTG
>CAZBIU010000037.1:0-29180 GCA_964491625.1 uncultured Myxococcales bacterium | reverse complement strand
CCTTCCACGTGGCCGAGACCTTCACCGGCCAGCAGGGCAAGTACGTCGAGATCAAAGACACCGTGCGCGGCTTCAAAGAGATCATCGACGGCAAGTGCGATGACATCCCCGAGCAGGCGTTCTTCATGATGGGCGGCATCGAGGACGTGCGCGCCCGCGCCGAAAAGATGTCCAAGGAAGGCTAAGAGGGTTACGCCCCGATGCACCTGACAGTCACAACCCCGCGCGGCTACTTGGTTCAGGCCGAGGTCGACGAAGTGGTCGCGCCCGGTGTTCTGGGCGAGTTCGGCATCCTGCCCGGGCACATCCCCTTCATGTCGGTGCTGAAGCCGGGCGTGCTGGTTTATCGGCTGAAGGATGGCCTCAAATACCTGGCGGTGGGCGACGGGATTCTGCAGGTCGCGCGGGTCAGCGACGGCGACAAGGTCGAAGTGCTGGTCAATCGCGGCGAGCACGGCAAAGACGTGAACCGCGAATCCGCGCACAAGGAGCTCTCCGACGCCGACGCCGATCTGGCCAAGAGCAAAGCCGAAAGCGCCGCCGAGCTCAAGCCGATGCAAGACCGCCGCGCGTGGGCCGCCGCGCAGGTGGAAGCTGCCGACAAGTCCGGGGCGCACTAGCGGAATCAAGCCGAGCGGGTGCTCCGCAGTCGGCTCGCGTCGCGCTACGGTCCAAGCTCGACCGCGATGGTTGCTGTTGACGGCAGATCGAAGTCGACCGTGCTGCAGGACACGTCATCGGAGCCAATGCCTTGCGAAGGCGTGCAACGACCCGATTCGGTGCTGCCTCGCATGGCGCAGAACTCGCCAGTGTAGTGGCCGGGCGGGACGCACAGTCGCGGGCCCCGGCATACCTCTGCGCCGCAGGTCCCGTTGCCCCAATAGGACCCGTCCCAGTCGTAGCTGACGCCCGCGGCAGGAAGCGGGTTGATGCCAGGGCAGGAGTGACAGATCGGCTTCACGTCGCAGGCATCGCAAAACGGTGTGCAATTCGGCGTCGCGATGTCGTCCGCCGTCACCTGGGTAGAGCCGGAGGTGAAGACAATCTTTTGGATCCAGTAGCATCCGTAGGTGCAGAAGGAACCCGGGTCGACGCCTGCCGCCGCGATGATCTGGAAAGAGAGGGCTGATCCGCAAGATTCAGCAGACCCGGTGTCGATGGAGCTGCCCGCGGAAGTGTCTGCGGCCCCGAGGACACCCAGGTCTCGGGCGTCATCGTTGGCGCCCTCGGAAGCTGCCGCAGCATCGACCACGGCTGAGCGCATCGGCGCCGTCGTTGAGCCACCGCAGCTCACGGCGAAAAGCGCTGAGACGACAACTCCATTTCGGCGTGCGTTCATTGCGAGCCCCGGGGCGGGTAGACCAAAGTCTACATCGGTTTGGGCGCCCGTGGCTCGCCTAGCGTGTGATCGTCGTCATGCAAGCTCTCTATTGAATCACGCTAGGCTACTCGGGATCCTTGATGAAGTGGACGTTGTTGTCGCTGAAGGCTCCCGAGACGCTTCCACTTGCGATCCCGCTGGAAATGAACATATCGAACGAGACCATTGGTGGTGTAATTAGCCTTCCATACCGTGGATCGCTCTGATCGGCGACGGGATCTATGTACGCCGCGCACCCACTGGCGTCGCAGATGCAAGTCTCTTCCAAACAGAGCCAGAGTTTTCCGCAATCGAACTGGATGGGCGTTGGGTCCACAGGGGGGAAAACAAGGCAGTAGTTGCTGTTGATGTCAAACGACCCGGTCCCATTGGGAACACACGCGGGAGAGCCATCACTGGACGGCGGCTGCAACTCACACCACCCGGTCCATGGTTCATTTCCCTTGATCGAAAAGCGTAGTCGCTCACCCGCCAAGTTCGCGCCGAATACCGTGAAGGGAAATCCTTCCAGCCAAGGTAACTGCAGCCATCGAGGATCCCCGGGGAGGAGCCCGGCCGGGTACCCGATATTCGGATCGGTTGCGGGGGGCGGCGGCGTTCCTACGCCGAAAACCACGTGGCCAAACATGGTCCCAAAGGCGTCAGCCTCAAAGGTCAGCTTGATCGTATCCGAGCCGGAAACGAACTGATAATTCTCGATGTAGCCGGTCCAGGACCCGACCAGGCTCGCCAGATTGGGATCCTGTGCATCTGCGGACGCGCCAGGAGCCGACGCATCCACGCTCGGCAACATGCGGGCGTCCACCCAGCCCGACCTCGGTGCGACGTCCAACTTCCCGCCGCCGTCCGACGTGACGATGTCTCCGAGGGAATGATCGTTGTTGCAAGCCAAAGAGAAGGCAACCAGCGCTATTCCGAGAAGTCTGTATCGCATGTCGTTTCCTCCATGACTCGCTTGTGAGGCGAGCGGGTACGGATCTTTCAACGAAGTTTGGCGGCGAGCGCGGCTTGGGCTTGTTCGACGAAGCGGCCGCGCGGAAAAAAGGCAACGTAGCTCTCGAAGTCGCGGCGAGCTCCTTCCCAATCGCCGCTCTTCGCACGACAGATGGCGCGACCGTAGAGCGCGCGGTCGTTGATCGAATCGGTCTGGCCCGAGGCTGACAGGAGCTGGTCGAAGTCGTGCAGTGCCGCCGTGTATCTGCCCCTGTCTGCGCGCAATTCGGCCCGCGCCACCAGCATTTCGCGGTCCACTCCCTTGCCGGTCAGATGCTGCGCATCGAGAAGAGACAGGGCCTCGCGGTTGCGCCCGAGCTTGAGCAGGGCCTCGATGCGGGTGGCGGTCGCTTCGGGCGCCAGGGCTCCTGCGCCGAAGTCAACCCGGTGCTGGTCAAGAATAGCCAAGGCCTGCGCAGGCTGGCCGTCCTGCCTTAGCTTGGCGATGGCTTTCGCGAGCAAGCGCGACTCGCGTGCCAGCGCTGACGGACCCGCCGGCGGTGCAAAAGCTGGGATGCCCGAGGCCGGAGGCGAAGCCCGTGTGGGTGGCTCGACGGGCGGCACGGCGTAAAACAACCGCTCGACAGGTGGCAATGCCGGAGCCGCTTGCGGCAGCGGCGATGCAACCGGCCTGGGCTGCTCGACGGGTGGCGCGAGCTCGGTCGACCCCAACAAAGGCGGGGATTCCCTTGCAGCGAGGGGCTGATTGGACGGCGTCACCGAAGGCGGCCGGCGGATCCCGGATGGCGACTTGGGTGCTGCCGGCGTCGCTGCGGCCGAGGGTGGCATCGACGGCAGGACTACCGCGGGGACATCCTGTGCCTCCGACGGCATCGCGGGCTGGTCCGGACTTGCCCGGTTCCCCGATGTGCGCCGAGCTGGCTGGTGCAAGCCGACGGACCCAGTCGACTGGATCTCACTCGGCGGTTGCGGCGTCTTGTAGAGCACGTGCATGACCGATGCGTAGAGCGCCCCGCCCAGCAGCATCAACGCCGCAGCGACGGCCAGTTGGCGCAGAATGCGCCTCGCGCGGCGGCTGGCTGCTGTCGCCCGGGCCCGCTCACTCCTGTGCAAGCGCGCGTGGATCTCCGCCAGCTTCCGCTCCCCGATGGGACTGTACCCGGCCGCTGACCGGAAGAGAGCGCCCGCCACGGCGTCATCTCCGCTGCCGGTTGCCTGCGCCGTCCAACGGTTACGAATCGGGGTCCGCTCATCCGTGCTTCTCATGGCTCTCTTTCCATGTCTCGCTTCATTTCCGCAAGAAATCGCGCCCGCGCCCTGTGCAGGTGCACCCAGACCGTCGCTGGCTTCAGCCCGGTCAGCGCCGCGATCTCCTCGCCGGACATGTCTTCCAGCTCGAACAGAATCAGGACCGTGCGGTACTTGTCTGGCATCCGGTCGAGGATGCGATACACCACCTCGGCCGACTGCCGCCGCTCCAATGCGTCGAGCGGCGTGGGCTGCGTCGGCGAAAACACGCTCTCAATCTCCGCGGATCGCGCAAGCGAAAACCAGCGCCGAAAGCGGTCCCTGCGCCGCCCGTCGAGCGCGACCCTCTCCGTGATTCGATAGAGCCACGTGGTCACCTTGGCGTCGCCGCGGAATTCCGAAAGTCGCCGCCCGGCCACCAGGAAGATCTCGTGCACCAGATCCTCCACGTCGGCGCCAGGCCCCGCCAAGCGGCTCGCCCAGCGCGCCACCGTGGGCGCATGCGCGCGATAGAGCGCGTCCAGGTCCGAGGCGGCGGCCACGCCGTCAGACATGGGATCGCTGTCCGAGCTCGGCAGAGTCATGGTGGCGCTGTCTTGTGCGTCGACGCCCGCCGGACCTTTCAGCGAAATCGACCGAAGCTAGCCCCGACGGCGATTTGTACTTCCAGGTGCGGCAGTTGGCCAACTGTGCCCTGGCTTCCGCCCTGGTTTCCGAGGGTTAGCCGGTCTTGCCCCGGATAGTCGAAAAGGTCGACGGCGAACCACAGCGCGCCCTTGTTCCAGGTCCAAAGGCCGCGCAGACCCACCGAAAGACCGAGCTGCAACCCGGTATCCGACGCTGGACGGCTAAGCCCCGTGCCCTGCACGGCAAGCAATGCGAACACGGCGTCCCCGTGAATATCCAAGGCCAACGCCCCGCCGCGCAGGCGCAGGTCGGGCCCTAGCGACAACGCCGGGCGCATCCAGTGAGCGTCGATTGAGGGCGATGCACTGGTGGACTGGGTGTGGTTGGTCGCGACGGAAAAGGCGGCCTCGATGCCCAGCGGAATCACAAGGGGAAACGCCGCCCCTGCCAGCTTGGCGCCGAACACCGCCTCGCCCCCGACGACGGAGGTCAGCGGACCGATCCCCGCATCGAACGCGAGCGGTCGTCTTACCTCGACCTTTGCCGGAACCGCCGCCACGACCGGGGGTGATGCCGGTGGTGGCGTCTCGATCTTGGGCGCTGCCAGCGCCGGGCTGAATTCCGCCTCCCACGCGGCCACAATCACGGCAACCGCTTCGGCGAGCTCATCGCAAGGGGCAGCCCGTTCGAGCCGCCGCTCGGCCAGAAGCTCGCCGTCCGCGCCGAGCAGCTCGATGTTCACGAATCCCTCGCCCGATGAGAGGTTCACGCGGTTTGCATGCTCGGCCGTTCCAACGCCGCTTCGATTGCCCAGCGACGAAAGATGCTGGCTGACTTCCGCGGGGCGCGGGCACGTACTGTCGCCCTGGACGTCCAGCAGCCCCAGCCAAAGCACAAACAATGACGGCGCCACACGGCCAATCTGGCACGAGACGCCGGTTCAAGTCTACCCGCCCGTGCAAGTGTATCACCGCCGCTTGGACAGTGGAATCGACCGTGCGCGTAGTGACCGTACGCACAGCAATCAGAACGCAGGCCGAGTCAGTCGCTAATCACCGGCAAGTTGCTGGAGGTGGAACCGCGGCGGCGCACCAGCGGTCGGCCAAGGGCGTCCACCAGCGCAAGGATCTCGGGCAGTCGCTGCTGCAGCTCTGTCTGGTCCTTGACTGGCAGGAAGCGACCGTCTGTGCCGTGGCGTTCGACCACCAGGAATTGCGTGGGAAGCAGGCTGGTAATCTGACCCAGCAGGCGTTCTGCTTGAATGGCGTCGCGACCGTCGACCTTCCTTCGCACGACAAACCATTCCAAGTCGATATCGCGATCAATGGCCTCGGCGTCGAGGATGAATGTGTTGGTATTGAGGAACGGGACCTGGGCGCTGTCGAAGCCAATGGGAAGTCGGAACTCCTCGACGATCTCAAGGTGTCCCTCGACTCGCACTGGAATGCCGCCACGGTCGCTCGGTTCTTTGCGGGTCACTTCGACCGTGACGCCTTTTCCGCCGCGGCAGTGCACGCCGAGCACGCGCGGATCGAGCGAGGCCGCCAAATTGTCGAGGTTCGATACCAGAAGCATGCGCCCGCCCGCCCGACGAAAATCTGCGAGCGCGCCAGAGGCCCGCAGCGTAGAGAGCAAGTCACCGTGGCCAGTGGCCGAAAGCGACGGCTTGCCAAGCGCATCGTGAAAGGGTGCCCCGGCCGGGGTCATGCGCATCGTCACTGACTGTTCCAGGATCCGTATCGGATTCCGCGCCACAATCAGCTCCCTGGTCGCGCCGCGGATCTCGTCGCTGGTCGAAAGGCTGGTCAAAAGAAAGATCGGCACCGTCGCATTGGCTGCCGATGCTGCCGCCTGGATGTCGCCCAGCTTGAGGCGCAGAAACGAATTGCCCAGCATGAGCTCCACGACCGACTTCACCAGGCCGCCAAAGCGGGTCTCCAGCCCGCCCGCCAGCACCACCACGCCCACCTCCCCGCGGGCCAGGGCACCGAGCCCAATCTGCGCCAGCTCTTTGCCGACGGCCGAGTCGCGCGAGGGCAGCTCGACCAAATCCTCCGGCCGCGGCGCCGCCACTCGGCCGGCAAGCCGTGCGCCGCTCTCCCACGTTCCGGCCGCCATGGCCGCGCACAGTCTTTCGAGGACCGCGGCTTCGAAGCGAAATCGCTTCAGGAGATCCGCAGTCGTTTCATCTCGGTTTGTCATCCGTGGAACCTGCTAGTTGGATGCTTTGGGAACCGGCGGGTTGCGGGGGGAGGCCCCGCCGCATCTGAATAGGCTTGCGAAGATTCGTCGCGCCGCCGAAAATGCCACGGGTTGTCGACTGGAGAGCCAAATCTCATGACCTTCTGCAAATACTGCCCTCTCCTTCTTGCATCACTACTCGTCGCCGGGACCGCCTGGGGTAAGGACGTTGACCGCAGACAAAACGCCGCCCGAGCGGCATGTCTGTCGGGAGACTACGGCAAGGGGGTTGCGATTCTGTCCGAGCTTTTCGTGGAAACCAGGGATGCGGATCTCATCTACAACCAGGGTCGCTGCTTCGAGCAGAACCATCGCTATGAGGATGCCATTGCCCGCTTTCAGGAATTCTTGCGAGTTGGCAAGAAGCTGAGCAAGGCCGACAAGACCGACGTCCAGAAGCACATCGCGGATTGTCAGGGCCTGCTGGAGAAGCAAACGCCCGCCGCGTCCGAAGATACGACCGCTGGTGGGAAGACCAGCAAGGAAGCCAGGGAGCGCGCGGCCAGGAAGGCGTGCCTGACCGGCGATCCCGCGGCGGGCGTCGCGATTCTGACCGACCTGTACCTGGATACCAAAGACCCGACGCACCTCTTTAACCAAGGCCGCTGCTTCGAGCAGAACCGCCGCTACGAGGACGCCATCGGCCGCTTTCGCGAGTATTTGGAGAAGGCGAAGAACCTCAGCGCCCAGGACACGGCGGATACGCACAGGCACATCGCCAACTGCGAATCGTATTTGCGACAAGCGCCGGTGGAAAAAGCGGTACAGCCCGAAGCACCAGGTCTGGCGGCGGAAAAAACACCCGTACAGGAACGCAAGCCGATGCAGACCGTGGAGGTTTCAGCGCCCCCCAGCAGTGGCCGACCAGGCGGTGGGCTAAGAACGGCCGGGGCCGTGATCGGGGCCGTGGGTGTGGCGGGAGTGGTGGCCGGCCTCATCCTGAATCTTGAGGTCAACAGCATGTCGAGCGACTTGGAGGCAAACTGGAATTCCGGCAAGAACTCGACCCGACAGACCTACAAGACCGCAGGCTGGGCCGCCTACGGCGCCGGTGCCGCGTGCGTGGTTGGGGGAGCGGTTCTTTACTATCTCGGCTGGAGGAGCGGGGAGCGTGGAACGTCGGTCGTTCCGGCAGTTGGTCCTGACATGGCCGCAGCTTTGCTGGTGGGGGTATTCTGATGCGTCGGGGATTCTGCCTTCGACCTTGGCACACCTTGTTCGTCGCGATCCTCGCGCTGGGCTGTTTCCGCGACCCGGATTTAAGCAAGGTGAGATGCTCGACCTCCGACTGCCCGACGGGGCTTGCGTGCGTGAACGGCATGTGTGTTCGGTCGACCGACGGTGGGCCGACACCGGACGGCACCCAGCCCGTTTCGGAGGATGCGCCGCGGGTTGATGGTGCCGAAACCGGCGCCGTCGACTTGTCCCGCGCAGACCGCGTCGACAGGGCAACCGTCGACCTTGCTGGTTCTGGCGACGGCGCGAACCCTGACGTGCCCATCGACCAGGGACCGACGGTCACGATGGACGCAGCAGAGGTGGCCCTGCCCGATAGCCCGGCCCAGGGTGGTGCCGGTGGCGGTGGGCTTGGTGGCGGCGACCTGCTCGGCAACGGCGGCATAGGCGGTGCGACCGCCTGGGATGCCAACGGAATGCGGGGCGACGCCTCAGATGTTGCGTCTGCTGACGGTGCCGACGTTCCCATCGCGACCGGCGGCACGGGCGGCGCTGCTGGAAACGGCGGCACTATTGCGAGCGGTGGCGTGGTGAGCTCAGGGGGCCTCACGGGCACCGGGGGAACGGCGGCCAGTGGGGGCACCGTCGCTACCGGCGGCATGATAGCCTCGGGTGGCGTCCCAGGCACCGGCGGAACGATCGGCGCGGGTGGCGCGACCGGCGGAACGGTGGTCTCAGGCGGCATCCCAGGCACCGGTGGTACCGCTGGGACGGGCACGGGCGGCAGCACCGCTCACCCGGGAGACATCACGGTCGATCAGACGAACACTCATCAAATCGTGGACGGCTTCGGGTTCGCCGACGTATGGCAAGATTCATCCTCGACAGCCACCCAGACGCTCCTGTTCGACCCGGTCAACGGGATTGGGCTGACCCTGCTCCGCATTGGCATCGATGGCACGACCGGCGCGCCCAACATCATGGGAGCCGCAGGGTATGCCGATGGTCAGGCATGCGTCCAGTATGCCGGCAGTGATTGCAAGGTGTGGGCGACACCCTGGTCCCCGCCAGCGAGCATGAAAGACAACAACAACCTCGACAACGGCGGACATCTGTTGGTGGCCGACTACGCCTCGTGGGCCGCGATACTCGCGGCGTTTCCCGCGTTCTACAAACAGAATGGTGGGGTGGACCTCTACGCAATCTCGGCCCAGGAGGAGCCTGATTTCCCGGCAAGCTACCAGTCGTGCCTCTTCAGCTCGTCGCAGATGGTGGATTGGATCAATGTTCTTGGCCCGGCGTTAGCCGCTCTCACCCCGCCCGTCAAGGTGATCGCGCCCGAGCCTGATACCTGGGGAGACCTCTGGGGCGTGGCTGGCTACGGCCCCGCCATCCTGGCCGACTCGACGGCCAGCTCCTACGTCGGGCCGATTGCTACGCACGACTATGTGACCACCAGCGTAGGGAAATATGCGCGGCCGGCGCCGCCCGCGAACAACGCGCACCATATCTGGGAGACGGAGTGCGTGCCGACTGACACCGGGCCGATCACCATCGCGACGATGATTTACGCAGCATTTTCAACCGGCGGCGTGAACGCGTGGCACTATTGGTGGACTCCGTCGCTCGTGCCGGACACAAGCAATCCGCCCCCACAGGTCTACGCTCTAGGGAACTTCAGCAAGTTCGTGCGCCCCGGATACTACCGGGCCGACGTGACAGGCGCCCCAACTCCGTCTGCATCCGCGCCTTTGGTGGTGGCGTTCACGAACCCAGCGGACGGGAAGCTGGCTATCGTCGTAGTGAACGGTGGTGGGAGCCAGAATGTTTCCTTCTTCGTCGCCGGCACGGCGTGGCCGGCATCCGTCACTCCGTACGTCACCACGTCGAGCTCCAAACTGGCTGCCGGAACGGCTATCGCAGTGACCGCGGGCCGATTTAGCGCAACCCTCGCCGCACAATCCGTTACGACGTTCGTCGGGGAACCGTAGCTCCCTCAAGCGCCCCGTCACCTCTTTGCGGGTATCACCGACATCGCGAGTTCCGCCACCGCCGTAATAGTAAGACTTGGATTCGCCCCCAGGTTGACCGGGATCACAGATCCGTCGATGATCCACAGCCCGGGATACCCGAACACGCGGCAAGCGCGGTCGACCACGCCAGTGTCGGGTGATTCGGCCATGCGGGCACCGCCGAGGATATGCGCGGTGATGGGTACGCCTAGTAGCACCTCGTTAATGGCGTTGAGGGGAAAGCCCTCCATCTGCTTGGCTACATAGTCCGCGGCGCGGTTGGCTACTGGCAAATACGTGGGAATCGGCGGCATGCCTTGGGCCCGCCGGCTGCGCAGGTTTCGGCCGAGCCAAGATCGCTTTCTGCGAACCAGGGTCAGCGCATTGTCGAGCGATTGCATGACCAGCACCACCACGGTCCGGCGTGCCCACCCGAGCGGCCAAAGATTCCGCAAGAGGTCGAGCGGACTTTGCACACATCGACCGAGCCAGTGCAGAATTCGCCCCAACCGGTTTCCACCGTCGGCGGCCAGCGTGCCGAGAAGCCCCATCAAGTCGGAGCCGGCGCCGTAGCGCACGATCTGGATGTGGGTGTCCCGGTCGGCCTGCAGGTCGCTGGCGATGGCGATTCCTTGCGAGTGATCGACAGCCGACTTCCGGCTACGGGCGCCGCAGATGATTTCGCTGTTGGTACGGCTGTACTGGCCAAGCGCCGCAGACAGATTGGGCAAGGTTCCGGCCTCCTTGCACGCAAGCAAGAGATCGACGGTGCCAAGCGCGCCGGCCGCGACAATCACGTGCTGGCTCGAAAAGCGCCCAAGCGGCGATCTCGTCCATCCGGTGGACTTGCGTGTGGCCACAACGAAGCCGCTACCGTCAGGTTCGATGCCGATGGCGCGCGTTTCCGCGAGGATGCGGGCGCCGAGGCGCTCGGCGAGGTAAAGGTAATTCTTGTCGAGGGTGTTCTTGGCGTTGTGCCGGCAACCGACCATGCAGCCGCCACACATCGTGCAGGTCGCGCGTTCGGGACCGCGTCCATCGAAGTAGGGATCCGGCACCGCGACGCCGCTTGGTTCGCCGAACAGGACGCCGACCTCGGGCTGAGTAAATCGGGCGCCCTCCCCGAGGGAGCGGCCGAAGGCGCGCAGATGCTCCTCGGCAGGCCATGTCCTGGGCGGTGGCGTGGCGCCCAGCATGCGCCGGGCGGTCTCGAAGCACGGCGCAAGGTCGGCGCGCAAGCTCTCGCCGCTGGGCCACCCGCTCGCAAATGCCTCGTCAGGCGGCACCAGCAGCGTATTGGCGTAGACCAACGAACCGCCGCCCACGCCCACGCCGCCTAGCACGAGCACATCGCCGAGCCAATCGGCACGCTGGATTCCGGTGCAACCGAGGCGCGGCATCCAGAGAAACTTGCGCAGGTTCCAATTGCTCTTGGGGAAATCCTGGGACGCCCAGCGCTTGCCCTCCTCGATCACCAGGACGTGGTAGCCCTTCTCGGCCAGGCGTAGCGCCGACACGCTGCCGCCGAAGCCCGAGCCGATGATGACGAAGTCGTAGCGATCCGCTTCCCGGTCGCCGTTCATCGATAGACCACCTTCATCAGCCAGCGAAGCACGTCGAGCGCCCGCCGGCGATACGGAAAGCCAAGCTGCTTGCGAATCCAGCGTGCGAGGAATCCGAGCCCCGGGCGATCTGCTACCACGGTCTGCGGATAGCAGAACTGCCGTAAGGCCTCGGGGCCGTGACGGAAGCCAAGCCCTGCACCGGTCGCGGCACCCAGGGGCGCGCCGACGAAGAAGTAGTTGACCAGCACGTCGTTGATGCACACGCTGCCGGTGGCGAGCCTACCAGCGACCGCTTCCGCCGCCTGCGTGTCGCGAGACCAAACGCTGCCCGAAAGCCCGAGTCCCGCAGCGTTCGTCAAGCGCACCGCCTGGTCGCGGTCGGCGACCCGCACGATGGGCAATATCGGTCCGAAGGTCTCTTCGCGGGCCACCATAGCCTCGGGCGGCACATGGTCGAGCACGGTCGGATTGAAGAAATTTCCAGGCAGCTCCTCGCGCACAGAACCGCCCGCAAGCAGACGCGCCCCGCGCGCCACAGCGTCGTCGATCTGTGCCCGGTAGCGTTCCATTTGGGCGGCGAGCTGCACCGGCCCCACGTCGAATTCGCTCCCTCCACCCACGCGAAGCTTCGCCGTCTCGGCAAGCACCAGACGCACGAATTCGTCGGCGGCGCCTTGCTCGACCAGCACGCGCTCCACCCGAATGCACACCTGCCCTGCCCCGGCGAACGCGCCCCAGACCGCAGCGCGCGCGGCGGCCTTCAGATCCGCATCGGCGAGCACGATCATCGCGGACTTGCCGCCCAGCTCGGCCACACACGGGATCAGCCGTTCACCAGCACGGGCCGAAACCTTGCGGCCTGCCGCCACGCTGCCGGTGAAGAAGGCCATGTCGCACGCATCGACCAGGGCGCTGCCCACGTCGGGACCGCCAGGCGCGACCTGAAACACGCCTTCGGGAAGCTTCAGCTCTCGCCAAAGAGCCGCTACGCGAAGCGAAGTCCGCGGCGTGTGCGGCGAGGGCTTGAGGATGACGCTGTTGCCGGCCAAGAGCGGCGCCACCGCATCGCCGAAGTTGTTAAGCAGCGGAAAATTGAAGGGACCGATCACGGCCACAAGTCCCCGCGGCTTCCAGACGACTCGCGCACGCTTGTGGGGAAGGATGAGCGACGAGCGCATGCCGGTCGCCAGCGCCGAACGGCCCAGCCGTCCGGTCAAGAATCGAACAATCTCCGACACGTAGGCCAACTCGAAGCCGAGCGCCTCGAAGGCAGGCTTTCCCGTCTCGGAGGAAATAAGACCGGCCAGCTCCTCATCCGAGCGAAGTCGCTCCGCCAACCTCCGAAGAGCCCGGCCGCGTTCGCGGATTGATAGCCGAGCCCAGTCAGCTTGGGCCGAACGGCCACGCTTTGTTAGGGTCTCGATGTCTGCGACGCTATCGTCGATACCTGCGTGCATGGGTGGGGTCTTCCCCGCCGGGTTTGTCCGGCCGGTCGATTTCTACCCCAAAGTCTGCCTTGGCAGCGAGAACTTGCCGCCGGTCACGAGGCGGCGGCGTGCGCTTGCATTTCGCTGCGCACGTGATCCATATCGAGCCCCTTGACCTGCTCGATCAGCTTTTGCAGGGCGTGGCCCGGCAGGGCTCCTGCCTGCTCGAACACGACGATCCCGTCGCGGAATGCCATCAGGGTCGGAATTGCCTGAATGCCATGCTCTATTGCAAGATCTGGCTCATCCTCGGTGTTCACCTTGGCGAAGACGACGTCAGGATTCTCCTCCGACGCCTTCTCGAAAATGGGTGCAAACGCCCTGCAGGGTCCGCACCAGGGCGCCCAAAAATCCACCAAGACGATCCCGCTTTTGACTTGATCCTTGAACGTCGACTGGTTGAGAACTGTAGGTGCCATCGCTAATCACTCCTGTCGTTTAGAATCCAACAACGGCAGAAGGTTTCAGCCAGTTGCGACAATGGGGAAATAGAGCAGAAACTCGGCGCCTCGTTTGCGGCCCGACACCAGGTCAATATAGCCACGGTGCTCGTCGATAAGCCTGCTCGCAATCGACAGTCCCAGCCCGGTTCCGCTATCGCGAGTCGAAAAAAAGGGATCGAATATGCGCTCACGGTCCGCCTCGCCGATCCCCGGTCCGTCATCGGCGACGCTTATCACAGCATAGTTTCCGTGCGGCAATCGGCTCTGCTGCAGTCCCACAGTTACGGTGCCCCCGGCAGGGCTGAATTGCACCGCATTGAGCATGACGTTAAGCAGAATCTGAGTCAGCTTGTCCCGATCGCCCTCGATCGTCGGTCCCGGCACCGGGCGGTCTACGCGTAGCACCACCTGGTGAACGTCGGCCTGCGGCTTCACCAGCAGGTGCGCCTGTTCGACCACGTCCGACAGGACAACCGGGGCCAGCGTCATGGTCCCCGGCCGCGCGAAGGCAAGAAAGCGTTCGAGCAACGCCGCCATCCGATCGATCTCCGTCTGCAGGATCGCGACCATCTTCCGGCGCGGAGAATCCGCGGCAATCTCGTCCGCCACAATCGCGGACGCGGTTTTCAGCGAGGCCAGCGGATTCTTGATCTCGTGAGCCAGCCCGGCGGTCAGCTCGCCCAGCGATTGCAGACGACCGGCACGCACCAACTGACGTTCAAGGGTTTGCATCTGAGCGACCTTGTGCTCGACATCGGTTTGCGCGCGCCGCTGCTTTTCCACCAGCAGGCCGGTCACCAATGCAACCACGTTGTAGAGCACAAGCTCGAGGATCTTGTTGGCGGTCCCGGTCGGGTCCGCGTGAATCATTCCATGGTGGTGGGCATGCGGTCCGGTCAGCCAGAAGGCGTGGGGAAGATAAAGCACCGTGACCACGCTCGAAGTCAACAAGGCTCCGCCCAGGCCGAAAAGAAATGCGCCGACGATGATCGGGATGTAGTAGAGGCGCCGAAGAACGTCGTGCAGCCATTCGCTAGTCCCCGGTGTTGCGAAATGCGCGACCGTGACCGCGACGACCGGCAGCCACAGAAAGCACCACGCCCTGCCCGACACAACCCAGCGCAGGTTGCGGGCGTTCATGACTTTCCTTTGATCGGAATCTCGTACTTCTCCAGCCGATAGAGCAGGATGTGCCGCGGAATGCGCAGAAAGCGGGCGGTAGAGCTCTGGTTGTAGTCGTTCATTTCCAGGGCTCGAACCAAGATGGCGCGTTCCAGGTCCACAAGCGAAATGCCGTCGGCGGGAAGCTCGATACCATCGATGGCCAGGCGGGGATGGGGGCTTTCGGCCGCCGGGGCGGCCGCGACGAACTCCTCCGCCAGCACCGGTTCCTCGGCCAACAAGGCGGCTCGCTGGCAGAGATTCTCGAGCTCGCGCACGTTGCCGGGCCAGGGCCGAGCCAGCAGCCGCTGCGCGCTTGCCGACGGGATCTGCCATTCGCGACTGCCGCTGTGCTTGGCGAGGAAGTGCCGGGCCAAGGGCAGAATGTCTTCCTTCCGCTCGCGCAGTGGCGGAATCAGCAGAGGAACGACGGCGAGCCGGTAGAACAGGTCCTGTCGGAATTGCCCCGTCTTGACGAGCTCTTCAAGTGCCCTATTGGTCGCCGCCAAAATGCGAACGTTGATGGGAATCGAACGCTCGCTGCCCACCGGTTCGAGGAGCTTTTCCTGCAGCACGCGCAGGAGCCGGGTTTGTAGATCGAGCGGCAGCTCTGCGACCTCGTCGAGGAACAAGGTTCCCTTGTCGGCCTGTAGGAAGCGCCCTTTGCGGTCGCTGGTCGCCCCCGTGAACGCGCCCTTGCTGTGACCGAAGAGCTCAGATTCGAGCAGGTCGCGCGGGATCGCGCCGCAGTTTACCGCGACGAAGGGCGCGGCGGTGCGCTGGCTTGCCTGGTGGATCCGCCGCGCCAGCAATTCCTTGCCGGTGCCGCTTTCGCCTTGGATCAGAATGGTTGCGTCCGCCACGGCCACCCGTTCCGCCATGGCGACCAAGTCGGCCATGGCCTCGGACGCAAAGACCAGATTCTTCCCTTCGCTGCTGCCACTGCCGCGCAGATAGCTGACCTCGCGCAAGAGCCGCGCGTGTTCCAGCGCTCGGCGCACGGTCAGCTTGAAGTGGTCGCGGTCGCACGGCTTGGGCAGAAAATCGAATGCGCCCGCCTTCATCGCCGCCACCGCGGTGCTCATGTCGCCGAACGCTGTGGTCACGATGACGAGCAAATTCGGAGCAAGTCCATGCGCCTTCTTGAGCAAGGTCAGCCCGTCCATGCCGGGCATCTTGAGATCGGTGACCATCACCGGAAACGGTCTGGCCTGCAGCCGCTCGAACGCCTCGGTGCCGTTCTTGGCACGCTCGACGTGGTAGCCCTCCTCCTCAAGCAGGAAGGCCATGACTTCAAGAAAGCTCTTGTCGTCGTCGACCAGAAGAACGCGCTCCTGGTTCGGAAGGTCTTGCTCGTACGTCGCCTCGGCGCTGGGCTCGGCCATGGCCCTAGTCTACACAGTGCCGGCGGGACCGGAAATTGCTGGTGTGAGCAACTGCATGGCCCCAGCGGCCTCGAGAAACCGGCTTCGTTTTGACCGCGTCCCGCTAGCCCCGTATTCTGGGTGCGGACGAACCGCACATGGATGTGAAGAATCGCGGCGTTGTGCTCCTTTACCCTCGACACACCACGGGCTGGGAGGCCCAACCCTGGTGCGACATGCCACTTGGCCTCCTGTGCGTGGCCGGACCCCTGCTGCGGGCAGGATACCGGGTGCGGATCCTGGACCAGCGGGTGGAGCCGGATTGGCGCCAAGCCCTCGAGCAAGAGCTGCGCGAAGGGCCTCTGTGCGTAGGGATCTCTTCCACGACCGGGCCCCAACTTCGCCATGCCTTGGAGGCGTCGCGACTCGTCAAGCAGCACCCCGGAATCCCGGTCGTGTGGGGAGGCGTCCATCCGAGCATTCTGCCCGAGCAGACCCTTCAGGAAGAATGCGTGGATTTCGTGGTTCAGGGGGAAGGGGAAGAAAGCTTCCTGGAGCTTGTGCGAACCCTGGAAAACAGTGGCCCGCCGAGCGCTGTTCGAGGCATCTGGTACAAGGAGGACGGTCACATCTTGCATACGCCGCCTCGGCCGTTTGTCGACCTAAGCCGCCAGCCACCGCTGCCTTGGCACTTGGTCGAGGCGCGACGGTACGTAAGGACAGTCTTCGGCGCGGAGCGCCTCAGTTTCTCCATGAGCCGCGGTTGCCCTCAAGGGTGTGCCTTCTGCATGAGCACATCCTTCCACCAGCGGCGGTGGCGCCGCCTCGACCCCGACGTGGCCGTGGAACGCCTCGCAGATTTCGTCGCGCAACACAACGTCCGCGGCATTCTCCTGACCGACGCCAACTTCTTCGTGGACCTGGCATGGGCCAGGCGCGTGCTTCAGGGGATCGTCGAGCGCAAGCTCGACATCGTCTTTACCAGGCTCCACATCTCGTTCGCCTCCTTGTGCCGTTTGACCGACGACGATTTGGATTTGCTGGAACAGGCGGGCTGCGCGTGCCTGGCCACGGGTATCGAATCCGGCGCCCCGAGGATCCAGACACTGCTCCACAAGGAGATCGACAACGACCGCTTGCTGGCGCTGAACCGAAGACTCAGCCGGCGCCGCTTCATGCTGCTCTATTTCTTCATGATCGGGTTTCCAACCGAGAGCAAGGATGAGCTTCGGCAGACCGTGGAGCTGTTTTCCAAGCTGGTCGACGAAAATCCCAGGGCGTCGAAGAGCGTGAACATCTACACGCCATTTCCGGGCACAGAGCTTTTCGATCTCAGCGTGCAGTGGGGCTTGCGGGCGCCGCAGAAGACAGTCGACTGGGTGAGCTTCAACTACCGCAGCAACCGCCCAGCCTCGCAATGGCTGGACAAGGAAATGCGACAACTGGTCGCGATGCTGGACTTCTGCGCGTTCTTCGTGGACTCGCGCTCGTACCGCACGCCCTTCAAACAGACAGCCCCGTGGGTCGTCCTGATGAGCCGACTCTACACCCCGCTGGCGCGACTTCGGGTGAAGCACCTCTGGGCGCGATGGCCGTGGGAAGTGAAGCTCGCCAGGGCGCTGCGCCTCTACGGCAAGCAGGAGTAGGAGAGTTTCTTCGCCGACGCCAGCCGCGTTCATGTCATCCTGCAGACATGTCGTCCTCAAGCGTGAGCCTGGAGCCGGATGCTGGCTCGACTTCCTACACCGTGAAGAGCGGCAGCGAAGTCCTTGGCTATCTGGTCATCGATTCTACGGTTGCTGGACGGTCCTGCGGCGGCCTGCGCATGGCCCCCGATGTCGATGAGGCAGAGATCGCTGGGCTGGCGCGCGCGATGACGCTCAAGTTCGGCTATCTATCCCTGCCCCAGGGCGGAGCAAAGGCCGGCGTGAGGGGCGATCCCGAGGCGCCTGCAGAAGTGCGACGCCGCCGACTGGCCGAATTCGGGCGAGCGATTGCGCCCTACCTGTACGCAGGTCACTACGCCCCTTTCGAGGATCTGGGCACCGACAACTCGGACATTCGCCGCATGCTGGAAGACGTTGGCGTGCCGGTGAAAGCCCGCGAGCTTCGTGGCAAATCGTCGGGCTACTACACGGCTCGCTCGGTATTGGCGGGAATCAAGCAGGGCGCGCGACACCTCGGTCTCGACCCCGCTACCGCCAGCGTGGCGATTGAAGGATACGGCAAGGTCGGCGGCGCACTTGGCGACTTGCTGGCCGCGGAGCGGGCGCACGTTGTGGCCGTGTCGACGTCGCGAGGGGCGCTCTACAATCCGCGCGGGCTCGACACGCAACGAGTTTCCGCCCTCGCCGCCGCCATGGGCAGCCGATTCGTCGAAGCCTACCCGGAGGCCGACCGCCTGGAATCGACGGCACTGTCGTTGCTCCCGGTGGACATTTTGTCCCCCTGCGCCCGGCACCACACCATTCACGCCGGCAACGCCGCGCAAGTCGCCGCCAAGCTGGTTGCGGCCGGCGCCAACAATCCTACCACCGCGGAGGCCGACCAGATATTGAATCAACGCTCCGTGCTTCTCCTGCCTTACTTCGTCACCAACTGCGGGGGCACGCTGGGTGGTACGATGGAGTTCTCGATGCACGATCGGCAGAGCATCGACCACGTCATCGACCATATCCTGGGGGATCGCATCGCGCGACTCTTGGGCCACGCCTCGAAAGGCAACGCCGGCCTCTACGAGCTGGCCGAGAGCGAAGCCCTTCGCGGGTTCGCGCGGGTGCGAGATGCCGCCTCACGTTCCAGCCTACGCGGTCGCATCTTCGGCGCGGGGTTGGAGATGCACCGTCGCGGCTACGTTCCCGGAGGAATCGTTCGCCGACTATCGATGTCGTACTTCGACAACCGTGCCGGCGGCACGGCGGAATAGAATCACAATTTCGTGGCAAGAACGGCGATGTAGTGGCCGGTGAACCAACGGGTCGGCCAGAATTTGAGCACCTCTGCGCGGGCGAGCAGAGAGATGATCGCCTCCTCGGTGCGCCCGAGCGACAGGCGCCGCAATACCGTTCCAGCGAGCGCGACGAGCGCTCTCGGGAAGTGCAGGACCGCCGCGCTCTCCCGCACCTCGAAACCGGCGTCGGCCAGCCAGCGTCCCAAGCGCCCGGGGCCGCAGGTGTAGCCGACATAGTAGGGCGTCATTCCCACCAGCCGTCGCAGGGTGTGGGGTACGGCATTGCGCAGGGCCAGCAAGGGATTGAGCGGGTTGTCCAGGGTGAGGATCAGCACGCCGCCAGGCCGCACCACGCGGCCAATCTCATGCAGCGAGAGCTGGAGATCCTTCGGGTCATGAAAGTGATCGAGCGTGGACGTGGAAATCACGCCGCCTAGACTGGCATCGGCAAAGGGCAAGCAGCGCACATCCGCCCGAAGTACCGGCGACCGCGTGCTGTGGCGCCGGGCCGCAGCGACGATGGAGTGGGAGATGTCCATGCCGACAAGCCCAGCCGGAATTGCACGCTGGACCCAATCGTCTCCCAGCGCCTCCTCGAACAGGTCGGTCTTGAGGAAGAGCTCCCCGGGGCGTGCAGCGAGGTGTCTGCCAACGAAGTCCTGCACCACCTTGTCGTTGTAGCGTCGCCAAAGCGCACGGCCGAGCGAACCGAGCAAGTCGGCCGAGAACTCCTCGCTCGATGCCTTTGCGGCATTGGCTGGCGGTCGCGCCTGGTGGTGGATCGCGGGGTCCATGGAGGCTCAGCGTGCTCCGAGTGTACGCAAACTCTGTCATTGGGGCAAAACTCTCACCGAGCGGCGGGGACAAGGCCCTTGCGCCGCCAGAGATAGTAGATCGCCGGATAGACCAAGAGCTCCATCGCAAATGATGTGACCAGGCCGCCGACCATCGGGGCCGCGATGCGCTTCATCAGATCGCCGCCGGTGCCGGTGGACCACATGATGGGCAAAAGGCCCACCAGCGCCGCACACACCGTCATCGCCTTCGGCCGCACGCGCTTGACCGCGCCGTGGATGATGGCTTCCACAAGGTCGCCAGTGGTATTCAATCGGCCGGCGGCCTTGGCTTCGGCGTGGGACAGGTCGAGGAACAGCAGCATGAACACACCGGTTTCGGCGTCGAGCCCCATGAGCGCGATCATGCCCACCCACACCGCAATGGAAAGGTTGTAGCCGAGAAAATACAGCAGCCAGATTGCGCCCACGGCGGAAAACGGCACTGCCAACATGACTACCGCGGCTTTGAAGCTGGACTTGGTGTTCATGTAGAGCAGCCCAAAAATGAGAACCAGGGTGACCGGAAGGATGACCTTCAGCCGCTCTTTCACGCGCAGCATGTTCTCGTACTGTCCGCTCCAGGCCATGGCGTACCCGGCGGGCAACTTCACCCCGGCGGCCACCGCCTGCTTGGCACGCGCGACGTAGGTTCCGACGTCGACCTTCGAGGTGTCGAAGTCGACGTACACATAGCCCGACAGCAGGCCGTTTTCGTCACGGATCATGGACGGTCCCTCCGCCAGCTTCACGTCGGCGATCTCGCCCATCGGGATTTGCCCCTGCCCGCTCGGCAGCGGTAGCAGGACCCGTCGTAGAGAATCGATGTCCTCGCGAAAGTCGCGCGCGTAGCGCACGTTCACGCCGTAGCGCTGCCGGCCCTCGACGGTGGTGGTCTGATTGTCGCCGCCTACGGCGGTCATTACCATGGTGTTCGCGTCGTCTACCGACAGCCCGTAGCGAGCCAGCTTGTCGCGGTCGAGCACAAAGTCGACGAAGTAGCCGCCAGCTACGCGCTCGGCGTACACGCTGCGAGTTTCGGGCATCTTCCGAATCGCCGACTCGGCCTGCAAGGCGATGCCCTGGATCTCGGCCAGACTTGCGCCGCTTACCTTGATGCCAACCGGGGTTCGGATGCCGGTGGAAAGCATGTCGAGACGGCCCTTGATGGGCATGGTCCACGCGTTGCTGATGCCGGGAAGCTGTAGGGCCGCGTTCATCTCGTCGATGAGCTCGTCCTCGCTGATGTGATCGGGCCACACGGTTCGCAGCGCGGGCTTCAGCCACTCGGGGGCCCAGGGCGAATACCAGCGCAACGTCGGTCGCCAGGCGGACTCGGGTTTGAGCAGGATGGTAGTCTCCATCATGGACAGCGGCGCCGGATCGGTCGAGGTTCCCGCGCGCCCCGCCTTTCCGAACACACGCTCGACCTCGGGAAAGCGCATGAGCAGCTTGTCTTGCACCTGCAAAGCCTTCTGCGCCTCCGCCACCGACATGCCGGGCTCGACCGCCGACGGCATGTACAGCAGCGAGCCCTCGCGCAGCGGCGGCATGAACTCGGAGCCAAGCTTGAAATACACCGGCACGCTGGCGCCCACGATGAGAATACTTAGCGCGACCGTGATCTTGGCGTGCCGGACCGCCAATCGACACGGGCCTTCGTAGATTCTGTGCAGGAGCCGACTGATGGGATGTTCGTCCTCGGAATGGTACTTGCCGACGAGAACCGTGCTCGCCAACCACGCGATCGGCCGGGGCCTAAACCGGAACGGCTCGGCGCGCGCGAACAGCATGCGCAGCGCCGGATCCAATGTCACCGCCAACAGCGCCGCGATGGCCATGGCCAGATTCTTGGAATACGCGAGCGGTTTGAACAGCCGGCCTTCTTGATCCACCAGGGTGAAGATCGGCACGAAGGCCACCGCGATCACCAACAGCGAGAAGAACACCGAAGGCCCCACCTCCATCAGAGCCTCCAGGCGGACCTGGTAAAAGTCCCCCTGCTTGCCGTTCTTTTGCCACAGGTAGATCTTGTTGTAGGCGTTTTCCACCTCGACGATGGCGCCGTCCACCAGCACGCCGATGGAGATGGCGATTCCCGACAGCGACATCAGGTTTGCGCCGAGGCCCATCAAATACATGGGAATGAAGGCCAGCACCACGCTGATGGGAATGGTCAGGATCGGCACCATGGCCGAGGGCACGTGCCACAGGAAGAGCAGAATGATGAGCGCGACGACGATCATCTCTTCGACCAACTTGTGGCTCACGGTCGAGATGGCGCGATCGATGAGGTCGGACCTGTCGTAGGTGGTGACCACCTGCACGCCTTCGGGCAGTGACGGTTTGATCTCGTCGAGCTTGGCCTTGACCCGGTCGATGACGGCAAGGGCGTTTTCCCCCTGGCGCATGACCACGATGCCGCCCACCACGTCGCCCTCGCCGTCGTAGTCGGCGATCCCGCGCCGCATCTCCGGCCCCAGCGCGACGGTGGCGACGTCCTTCACCGTGACGGGCGTGCCGTTCCGGGTCTTGAGCACCAGCTTTTCCAGGTCGCCGATGCTCTTCACGTAGCCGCGCCCGCGCACCATGTACTAGCGTCCGGACAACTCGACCAGGCGGCCGCCCACGTCGGCGTTGCCTTTGCGAACCGCCTCGACCACCACATCGAGCGGAAGCTGGAACGCGGCCAGCGCCTCGGGTCGCACCGTGACCTGGTATTGACGAACCTGGCCACCCACCGTCGCGACTTCGGCCACGCCGGGCACGCTTTGCACGGCATAGCGCAGGAACCAATCCTGGTAGCTGCGCAATTCGTCGCTGGCGTGCTTGCCGCTGTGATCGACGAGCGCGTATTGAAATACCCAACCCAGGCTGGTCGCGTCCGGACCGATCTCGGTCTTCACCCCGGCCGGAAGTTGCGCCGTGATCTTCGACAGGTACTCCAGCACCCGGCTGCGCGCCCAGTAGATGTCGGTGCCGTCTTCGAAAATCACATAGACGTAGCTGTAACCAAAGTCGGAAAAGCCACGAATCGCCTTCACCTTGGGCGCGCCCAGCAGCGCCGAGATGATTGGGTAGGAAACCTGGTCCTCGATGATGTCGGGGCTGCGATCCCAGCGCGAATAGACGATGACCTGCGTGTCCGACAGATCGGGCAAGGCATCGAGCGGAATATTCCGCATGGTCCAGACCGCGCCAAGAATCGCCACCACGGCGGCGGCAATCACGAGATACCGGTTCTCCGCCGAGAAGCGGATGAGCCGCTTGAGCACTACGTGCCTCCGATGGCGGCCAGCGAGGCGCGAAGCTGCGATTCCGAGTCCACCAGGAAGTTCGCGCGCGTGACCACAAGGGCGCCCGCGGTAAGGCCCGACTTCACCTCGACCATGTCGCCATTTCGCGCGCCCAGCTCGACCGCTTTGGGCTGGAATCGCCCGTCGCCGAGGGCCTGAAAGACCACATCCCGGGTGCCGGCGCGAATCACGGCATCCGACGGAATCTGCAGTCCCTCATGAGCCACGCCTTGCAATGTGACCTCGCCGTACATTCCGGGCTTGAGCTCTCGGGTAGGATTGGCGAAGTGCAGATGTACTTTCGCCGTGCGGGTCTGCGGATCGAACAACGGATCGATGAAGGCGACCATGCCGGCGAACCTGCGATTGGGGTAGGCCGACAGGGTCAGCGTCGCCTTCATGTGCGGGTGAATCCGGCTGATGTCGCTTTCGTAGGCGTCCGCCATGACCCAAACCTCGCCAAGATCGGTGATCTCGTAGGGTGCCTCGCCTGGGCCCACCTTGGCCCCCTGCACCACGTTCTTCGCGGTCACCACACCCGCAATCGGGGACATCAGGGTCAGGGTCTTGCTCGGCTCGCGCGTCGTGGTCAGGCGATCGATCTCGGCGGCCGGCACGTCCCACAGCTCGAGCCGCCGGCGAGCCGCCGCGACCAGGCTGTCGCCGTTGTCGGTCAGCGCACCTGACTTGACCAGCGCGTCCCGACTCCCGAGCGCGAGAAGATACTCGCTTTGGGCTGCCAGCAGACTTGGGCTGTAGATGGAAAACAGCGGCTGGCCCTTGCGCACGCTTTGCCCGACGAAGTCCACGAAGATGCGCTCGACGAAGCCCTCGACCTTCACGTTGGTCTTGCGCACACGCGAAGGCACCACCTGGATGTTGGCCACGGTCCGCCAGACGTTTCCGATGGACCCATGGCTGACCGCGACCGTGCGCAGGCCAATGAGCTGCTGCCGGCTCGGGTCGATACTGACCTCGGCCAAGCCTTTCACCGACGAGCCATCGCCGGGCTTGGGCAGGTCCGATTTCTGGTTAGCCTCGACCAGCTTCATCCCGCAGATCGGACAAACGCCCGGATGATCCGACGTGATGCTCGGATGCATGGGACAGTGGAAAAGGTGGACCGTGGCCGACGCCGACTGCGCGGAAGTCGCGACGGCAAGGTTGCCGGTGGAGCGCGCGATTAGAGTCACCGTCACGCCGCCGACCGCCATGCCAACGGCGAAGGTGAACAGCAAGCGGCCTACAACACCTCGGTTCCGAGGCGCCGGAGCATCCGAGGCCGATGTCTTGCTATCCTCCATGGCGACCGCCTACATGGGCGACGAAGCACCGCCGGTTGACTCGGCTGCGGCCTCGCTCGACGAGGCCGCGCCGGCCGTGCCAAGGTCGCTGCCGGCCGAGCCCCCCGGCACATCCAGGCTGATTTCCCGTTCGGCGATGGCAATGCGCTGGGCGGCGACGATGGACTCAAGGAAGCTGTTCTGGTCGGCGAGGTAACCCGCCAGTGCTTCTAACACCGACGCAAAAGCCAGCCGTCCTACCTGATACTGCAACATGGTGCTCGACGCTGTGGCCTCGGACTGCACAAGCAAGCCACCCCGGTACAGTCGACTTGCATCCACCAGTGAACGCAGCACCTGCATGCGTTCGTAGACCCGCTGGCGCAGGATCTCCCGCAGCGCCTCCCCGCCGGAGCGCACCGCTTGCCCGCGCGCCCGGTTTTCCGCAATCGCCCGCAACTGCTTTCCGACCGACCAGATCGGAATGTTGAAGCTTACCCCGGCCTGCCACATGGTATCGAAATTCCCCCAACGGGGCATCACGCCCGCACTGACCGTGACGTCGGGCCAGCGTTCTTTGGAGGCGAGGTCCACCCGGCGATCGGCCTCGGTGCCCGACAGCCGCGCCTTCTTCAATTCCGGGCTCGCGGACTCGGACGCCTGAGCTTCTTGTTCAATGTCGGGCAGCACGGGATCCGGCAGGTCGGCCAGCGTGCGGCGAGTTGTCATCGGTTCATCCAGCGCATGACCGCGCAGACGATTAAGCACCGCGAGACGGCGCCGTTCTTCGGATTCCAGTGTCCAGCGTCGCTGCCGAAGGCGCATGCGTTCGAGCTGCGCGCGAAGCAGGTCGGACTGCGCGGTTTCCCCCGCTTCGTAGCGCACGCGCGCGATGGCCTCTGACTGCTGCCACAACCCCTCGAGCCTGCCCAGCAGCCCAAGCTGGTCGCGCACCAGCACGAGGTCGAGATACGCGCGTTCCACGTCGGCGGTCACCGAAAGCATCGTGCGCAAGAGGTCGGCCTCTGCCTCCTGACCGCCGAGCGCCGCCAATTCGCTGCGCGCGCCCCGCTTGCCGAACCAAGGCAAGGTTTGCGACGCCACCACGAAGAGCCAGCTCGACTCCATCTTGCCGATCTGAATGCCGCTGAAGCCGTCGTTCTGGATGCCGAGCGCAAGGATCGGATCGGGAAGCACACGGCTTTGCGGAACCCGCTCCCTTTCGGCGACGATCTGCGCATGCATCCGGGCAATCTCGGGACGCTTCTCCAGAGCCTCCTTGATCAGGGCGCGTAGCTGCGGGTCATGCTGCAAGGCCGGTCCGGAAGGCTCGGCGGCAGCGACCGGCAAGAAGGCGAGCAGTCCGGCGCAAAGCACCACCGCCCGCACAGCGCCATCCCGCTCTCTGCGTCCTCCTCCCCTTCTGCTCTCTCTTTGCCCGTGCATCGCTTCCCCGCCTGGATCCCGGCACCCTACTTGGTGTACTTTTCCGGATCCTTGTCGAAGGACTTCTTGCAACCCGGGCAGCAAAAGTAGACGTGCTTGCCCTTGTACTCCGCGTGCAGGGTGTCCTTGCTGATGGTGAACTGGTCGCCTGTGATGGGACAGGTGGCCTTGGTCCCGATCTTCTGGGGCGAGCTGAACACCTTGGGTGCAGCGGCAGCGGCCGGGGCTGTCGCCTGATCCGCATGGGCAGACGCGGCAGGGGCGGCGGCAAACAGCAGGCCAGCGAGACAAAACGACGCGAGAATCGACTTCATGGCTTCACTCCTTCTTTACCGGCGGATCTTGGCCGGCGCGAAGGGGGTAATGCAACCCGCGCGCCACCCGCGCGTGTCGGCGCAGCTGCCCGAAAAGCGTGCGCCTTTCCCCGGGCGACTCCTCTGGTCAACCGACTTTGAAGAATAGTGCCCAGCGATCGCCTGTAGACTATTCCGCAGCCCGACCCCTTGGATCGAGTATCCGTCGCGGCGCGCGTGCACGCCGCCGTGACGAGAGTCTTGTTTCATCGCCCGCGTACGGTTAGGTTTCGCACCGGGATGAAATCCGAAGCCCAACCTCTATCCGTTCGCTATTGCGCCTTTGTTTCACGCCATGCCGGCAAGATCCTGATAGGCGCCGCGATTATCTTTGGGCTCGCCTTATGGCTGGCCTCTCGCTTGGAGCTAAAGACGGCTTTTTCCGAGCTGCTTCCCAGCGACGATCCCGGGGTGGTCGCACTGGAAAAGACCCAGTCCCGCATCGGCGATATGTCGCTCCTCCTGATTGGCATCCATTCGCCCGACCGCGAAGCCAACGTGCGCTACGCGGACATGCTGACCCAGAAGCTGCGGCAACTGCCGAAGAGCACGCTAACTTTGGCGACCTACAACGTCTACGACCTGAAGACGTTCTTTGGGCAGAACAAGTGGCTCTACGCCTCGGAAAGCGACCTCGGGGAGATTCGCGACCGCCTGCGCCGCGAAATCGCCAAGCGCAAGAACCCGCTGCTGGTCGATCTGGAAGATGATGACCAGGAATCGGTCGACTCGCTCCGCCAGCGGATGACCACGCAAGATCACCTGGGCGGTCGCTTTCCCGACGGCGTGTTCAGCAACACCGACGGCAGTTACGTGTGGATTGCGGCGCTCCCGCCGGGTGGCATTTTCGGCGAGCGCGGAGGCGAGGGCATCTACCAGGCCGCCAGTCGCTTGGTCCAGGAAAGCAGCCCGCAAACCTTTCACCCGCAGATGCGCGTGTACGTGGGCGGCCCGGTGGCGACTGCGATTGCGAACCGCGCCGCGGTGGAGCGCGACATCGTCTGGGTGACGGTCACGTGCCTGGTGATTGTCGCCATTTCCATCGCCGTATACTTCCGCGGGCTGCGCTTCCTGCCGCTGATTGCCACCTCTGCCGTGATTGGCACCGTGATGGCATTCGCAGTGGCCGAGCTGGCCTTCGGCTACGTCAACTCGTCAACCGCCTTCTTGGGTTCGATCATCCTCGGCAACGGCATCAACTACGCGATCATCCTCATGTCCCGCTACGAGGAATACCGGTCGGCGGGCAACCCGAGCGCCGTCGCGATCCAGAAGGCGATCGGTGGCGTCACCCGCGGAACTGGCGTGGCCGCCATCTGCGCATCGGCGGCCTACGCGACGCTGATGCTGACCAAGTTCCGGGGCTTCTATCAGTTCGGCGTGATGGCCGCCTTTGGCGTCTTGTTCTGTTGGGCGCTGACCTTCACCGTGCTTCCAGCGGTGTTCTTTCTGATGGACCGCCGCTCCCACGGGCGGCAGCAAGCCGCCCCACGTGCCCCGCTAAATCTAGCCTTCTTGGGCCGAGCGTTGTCCAAGCGCCCGGCGGCCGTCGTCATCGGCGCGTTGGTTGTGACCATCGCTGGCGGAATCGGCCTCTTGCACTTTGCCAGCGCCCCTTTCGAATACAATTTTCGCAAGCTCAACGCGAACCTGGAAACCACCGAGGAACAGCGCGAGTTCACCCAAAGCGCGGACCGACTGTTCGGTCGCTGGCCGTCACCCACCATCATTCTGGGCGACAACGTGGCTGAGGTCGAGCCCATCCGGGCCGCGATCTGGCGCCAGGACCAGAAGGAGCACGTCATCGAGCACGTGGTCACCTTCAACGACATCCTGCCCGGTACGCCCGAATCTCAAGCGCAAAAGATCACGCTGCTCAAAGAGATTCGCAAGCTCACGCACGACCCGGCGCTGGAGACCGCCAGCGAGAAGGATCGCGCGAACCTTGCGAAGATCGATATTCCCGAGAATCTTCGCGTGCTGACCGCGGCGGACGTTCCGCCCCTGGCCCGCCGTCCGTTCACAGAGGTCGACGGCACCATCGGGCGCGTGGTTTTGGTCTATCCCATCGAGCATCACTTCTCGGTGTGGGACGGTCAGTGTCTCCTTCGACTGGCGAGCGTCCTGCAGTACCTGCACCTGCCCGAGCTCGACAAGACCATCTCCACCTCCGGAAGCGCGGTGGTCTTTTCGGCGATGATTCGCTCGATCCTGCACGACGGCCCGATCGCCACCGCGGCGTCGCTCCTGGTGGTTCTGCTGTTCTCCTGGCTCATCATGCGCCCCTGGACCGCGGCGCTTTCCGCCATTGGGACGCTGCTGGTCGGTGTGGTTTGGATGACGGGTATAGCTGGAATCGCCGAGGTGCGAATTACCTTTCTCAACTTCATCGCGCTGCCCATCACCTTTGGTATCGGCGCGGAATACGGACTCAACGTCGCACAACGCTACCGAGACGACCGCGACATGGTCAGGGCGGTGGGCTCGACCGGCGCGGCGGTCGCGCTGTGTTCCTGGACCACCATCGTCGGCTACGGGTCGCTGTTGGCTGCCAGCAGCCGCGCTCTGCGGGGATTCGGCCTGATGGCCATCCTGGGCGAAGTCTCCTGCTTGGCGGCTGCCTTGATCGCTCTGCCTGCCCTCATCCTGTGGTGGGAAAAACGGAAGGCTCATCGTCTGTCTTCCATGCCGATCGGCGACCGCGCGCTCCCGGGCCGCAGCGTGGATTCGACGCCATCCAAGTAGTCGCCGTGCGCGCTCAAGGCCGGTGCCAGTGAGTGATTCAATGGGATAGGCCGGCAGGACTTCCGTCACACGGCCGGCCTGTCTCGTGTGGATCATTTCGCCGGATGCAGCTAGCGTCGAGAGCCATGAATCGCAAATCAGGCTTTCTGCTCACGACCCTGGCGCTCGCGCTTGGCTGCAGCGAAACGACCTCACTCAAAAATGGTGGCTCCGGGGGGATTGCCAGTCCCGATGCGGCCGCGGGCGCGTCGGGTGAAGGCGGCGCCAGTGGCTCGGGTACGGGAGGGCGCACTGCGGGCACCGCCGCCACCGGCGGCGCGACCAACACCGGCGGAACGACGAGCACGGCGAGCGCCGGCACCACCATCAGCACCGCCGGAACCACGGGCACCGGCGGGTTGACCAGCACCGGCGGCAGCTCGGTCGTCGGAGGGGCGACCTCTTCTTCGGCAGGCGGTCGGGCGACCGGCGGAACCTCGACGGGCAAAGGCGGGACAGCGGGCGGTGCGAGCGACGGAGGCGTGGCCGGCACCACTGTGCTTGGCGGAACCTCGGCGGGTTCCGGGGGAAATGCGACCGTTGGCATGACGGTTCGAGGCGGCGGCGGCACGGCGG
>CAZBIU010000036.1:0-29766 GCA_964491625.1 uncultured Myxococcales bacterium | reverse complement strand
TTGCTGGGCACGGGGCAGGTCGAGTTGGGCGGAGGCGTCGACTTCGCCTTCGTCGCTGTCGACGGCAACGGCCAGCTTCCCGCCGGGGACTTCTCGTCGGACTCTGCGCCGCCCGATGAAAATGACTACTCGATTGCGATCACTCTTCGCATGGGACGCTTCGACTACTTCAGCGCGGGCGACCTTTCCGGTCGTACCTCGCGCAAGAGCGGCTACTCTTACCACGACCTCGAAACCGGGCTGGCACCGATCGTGAAGGACGTCGACGTGTACCGAGTCAGCCACCATGGCAGTGCGTACGCGTCGAATGGCACCTGGCTCGCGCAAATCGACCCTGAGGTTTCTATCGTAGAGGTCGCAGACGGCAATCCCAACGGCCACCCTGCCCAGAGCACAGTGGACCGCCTGGCTGCCACCTCGGCGCTCTATTTGACGGAGCATGGCGATCCCAGTACCAACCTGCTCGGCGGCAAGGTCATCGGCGATGTGGTGGTGCGAACTGCAAATGGAATTGACTACACCGTTGGGGGCGACACGTTTGTTGCCAGCGATCCGCAACGTACGGACCGCGACGGCGACGGCTACTTTGTCGAGGCGGACCCTGACGACAGCGCAGCTTTGGTCGTACCCCTCCCGAACGGCGGCTGCGACGAGACATACCAAGCTTGTCCCTGAGCCCGGCGGTTGCTCGCACGTTGGTGCTAGAGCGCAAAGCGCTGCGGCCACGGGCGGATCTACAGAAGACACCGCCTTTAAGGGAACGATTGCACTCGATGCCGACAAGGTGAAGTCGACGCGAGCGAGGGCTGACCTCTGAAATATTTTGAAATCATCGCCAGCCGCATGGGTACTTACCTATCGTTAACAAGATGGTGCAGAAGGTGGAGGCGGGCAGATCGCCCACCGCCATCGAGGCGCCGCAGCAACCTGAAGAACAGTATCGAGAGGCGTCACGATGAACAACTCGAGAACGCTGGCCGACCTGGCAATCAGCGACAATGGATTCGTCTTTGATCCCTTGGCGGGGGCTACCTACTCTGTGAACTCAACTGGGCTGTGCGTCCTGCAGTCGCTCAAGGATGGGCTTGGCAAAGACGCAATTGCGCAGCGCCTGGCCGAACGATTCCAAAAGCCGGCCGAAGATCCGACCCGCGATGTGGACGAATTCATTCGTATGCTCCGCCAACATGGGCTCGTCTCCAGTGACTTCTCTGTGGAGGGTTGAGCCATGCTGATAAGGCAAACACATTCTTCCCGGTCTGCCCGGGCGCTGAGACCGACCAGTGTGGCGGTGACCGGTCTCAATGCGACAGACAATCCCGGTCCCGGCGTCGGCGTGTTGCGCAGCCTTCGGGAGGCCGAGAACGCCAACTATCACCTGATCGGGCTCGCCTACGACGCCCTGGATCCTGGGATCTACGCTAAGGAAGTGGCCGATGATGTGTTCCTGATTCCCTATCCGTCGCAGGGGATCGAAGCGTTCCTGTCGCGCATGGAATACATCCACGCCCGAACGCCCATCGACGTGGTGATCCCCACGCTGGACGCGGAATTGCCCTCCTTTATTGCCACCAAGGGACGTCTTGCGGCCATGGGCATTCGCTGCGTCCTTCCCACTCGCGAGCAACTGGACATGCGTGCCAAGATCCGCCTTACCGAGCTTGGTCGGACATCCGGCTTGCCCGTACCGCGCGAGCACATCGTCAGCTCCGTTGCAGATCTGGCTACCATCCACAAGAAGATCTCGTATCCATTCTTCGTGAAGGGGCCGTTCTACGGCGCGACCCTGGCGCGGTCACCGGATCAGGCGGTGGCCGCGTATCACAAGGCCTTGGCCACCTGGGGGCCGCCGGTGGTTGTGCAAGAATTCGTGGACGGCGAAGAGTACAACGTCGTCGCGCTGGGGGACGGGCTGGGCGGCCTACTGGGCGCGGTCCCGATGAAGAAGATGTTGCTGACCGACAAGGGCAAGGGCTGGGCGGGCATCACCATCAAGGCGCCGGACCTGATCGCTTTGGCCTCACAGTTTATGAAGGCAACCGAGTGGGCTAGCGGCTGCGAGCTTGAAGTGATTCGCGACAAGCAGGGTAACCATCACGTGATCGAAATTAACCCCCGCTTCCCCGCCTGGGTTCACTTGGCTACCGCGGCGGGCATCAACATGCCGCACTTGCTGGCGCAGATTGCGCTTGGCAAACAAGTCTCGCCACGAGCTGAATACAAGGTCGGAACCATCTTTGTACGAATCTCCCTGGACCAGATCGTAGACTTCAGCGACTTCCAGCAGTTCATGATTTCGGGCGAGCTGGCTCGCGCAGGTAGCAACCGCCTGGTTGCGGAGGTCGTCTAGCGCCATGGCCAAGCCAACCTACGAACGCCCCATCATTCGGCGGCACGAGATGGGCTTGATGAACAAGTTCGGGCGTGCCAGCACCGGGATGAAGCCGCAGACTCACATCGACGGCGTATCAGTGGACGAGCTGGTGGCGACGTATGGATCGCCGCTCTTCGTCTATTCGCAGCGTACGCTGGTCGAACGTTACCGGGAGCTGCGCGATGCTTTTGTTCGGCGCTATCCCAGGGTCCGTCTGGCCTGGTCCTACAAGACCAATTACCTGGACGCGATCTGCAAGACCTTCCACCGCGAAGGATCCTTCGCCGAGGTCGTGTCGCCCTTCGAGTACGACAAGGCCATCCACAACGGCGTCGATGCCGACAAGATTCATTGGAACGGTCCCTACAAGCCCGAGGCCGCGCTGGCCCGGGCGGTCGCGAATCGGTCCATCATCCACATCGACAATTTAGATGAATTCGCTCGTATCGAACGCATCGCCGCACACAGCAGCGTGCGCCCGCGGGTGGCAATTCGAGTGAACATGGCCATTGAAGGCATGGTGCCGTGGAGCCGCTTCGGGCTGAACCTGGAGTCAGGACAAGCCGGCGATCTGGCCCGAAAAATCCTGCAAGGCCGAATCATGGACCTCGTCGGCCTGCATACCCACATCGGAACCTTCATACTGGATCCGCAGGCCTATGGTAAGGCGGCGGCCAATCTGGCGGGCCTTGCCAACGAGCTTCTGGCAGAGCATAGCCACCGACTGCAATTCATCGACTTGGGCGGAGGCTTCGCTTCGCACAATACCCTGCGTGGAGCGTACCTGACCGGCGAGCAGGTAACGCCGTCCTTTGCACGCTACGCCGACGCCATTGTGGAGGGACTGTCCCAATTGAGCTATGCCCAATCGGACTTGCCGACGCTGGTGCTGGAAACCGGGCGCGCCCTTGTGGACGAGGCCGGGTACCTGGTGTCGACGGTGGAAGCCACCAAACGGCTACCTGATGGTCGACAGAGTTTGGTGCTGGATGCCGGGGTCAATCTTCTCTTCACGTCGTTCTGGTACCGGCACGACGTGGTGCCAGCCCAGGACTGCGAGCGGTCGGTCGAGCCGACGGTGATGTACGGGCCGCTCTGTATGAACATCGACGAAATCAGGGAGACGCAGGACTTTCCCGCCCTCAATCCTGGCGAAAGAGTGGTGTTTCGAAACGTGGGCGCGTACAACAACACTCAGTGGCTGCAATTCATTACGCTGCGGCCTGCCGTGGTGATGGTGGGCTCCGAGGGCCGCGTGGCGAGGATCCGCAGGGCCGAAGAGCTTTCCGACTTTGTGGGGCTGGAAGCGCTGCCCGACTGGCTGCGGTAGACGGCTAAGAGGCCAAACCGACCATGGCATCGGTGCTTGAACCACGGGCCGGCGTAACGCGGTGGCTGGAATCCCTGCTTCGGTCGTATGCCCAAGTGTTTTTCGCCAGATCAGCTTGGGTTGGGCTACTGCTCATGTTGGCCACGGCCGCCGAGGCAACGACCTTCGCTTTCGGACTCCTGACCGTGGTGGTCGCTGCGCTGGTTGCGCAGGTGTTCAACGCCGACCGCGATCTCAGGACCTCGGGCTATTTTGGCTACAACGCCATGCTGGCCGGCGCGGGGATTGGTCATCTCTACGCCGGCTCGTGGCGTGCGTTGCCGGTCGCGGTCCTGGCCGCTGTGGCGAGCGTTCTCTTTACGGGGGCTGCGCGAGCTTGGCTGACCCGGACTTTGCTGTTGCCCGTGCTGTCCCTGCCCTTTCTCGCGGTCTTTGGCCTGCTCACGCGGGCTGGGCCCGAGCTGGGCCTGGCTTCGCCGCAGTCGGGGGCCGCGGTTCTGAGCTCGCCCGCCTCTATAACCACCTTCCTGTCTGAGTACGCGCGCTGTTTGGGATCGGTGCTGTTCGTTCCCAGCGTGCGCGCGGGCGCACTGATCGGTATTGCATTGCTTGTCTACAGTCGGATCGCCTCACTGCTTGCTCTGGCCGCCTTCGGGTTGCTCTTCGCCGCGAATTTCCTCTTGCCGGCGCCGCTTTCGCATCCTGTGTTTACTACTGTGGCCGCCAACGCGATGCTGCTCTCCATTGCGATCGGTGGCGTCTGGTTTGTTTTCTCCAAGTGGTCTTTGCTCTGGGCGAGCGTGGGCACGCTGCTATGTCTTCTGGTGACGGCGGGCGTGTCGCAGCCTCTCGCCGCGTTGGGATTGCCAACCCTTTTTGTGCCGTTCAATTTGCTGCTCTTGGCAGTTCTCCTCGGTGCGCGGGAGCGCGGCGCAGACCGCAACCCGAAGTCTGTCGATTTCGCGCCCGGCAGCCCCGAGGAAAACCTGCGCTATCTTCTCAATCAGCGGGTGCGCTTCCCGTTGACCTACGGTATTCGGTTCCACCTGCCGTTCCGCGGGCGATGGACCTGCAGTCAAGCCGTCGATGGCGAGTACACCCATCAGGGACCGTGGCGGCACGCGTTCGACTTCCACGTGGTGGGCGAGGATGGCGAGCTGTTCGACGGCGATCCGGGCAAATTAGCCCACTACCACTGTTACAGGTTGCCGGTCCTGGCCGCTGCCCCGGGTTGGGTCGTCAAGATCGAAGACGCCATCCAAGACAATCCGGTGGGCACAATGAACCTGGTGCACAACTGGGGAAACTTCGTGATGCTCCAGCACGCCCCCGGGGTGTACTCACTTGTGGCTCACTTGTGCCCGGGAACCGTGAAGGTCAAGGAGGGCCAACAGGTGGTCCAGGGCGATGTTCTCGGCCTGTGTGGTAATTCAGGCCGATCGCCCACGCCGCACATTCATTTTCACCTGCAGAAAGCCCCATTCCTCGGCGCCGAGACCATGGACACGTCGTTCAGTGACGTCGTGCTGGCGGCGGAGATCGGCGAACGCCTCGAAATCTGCCACGTGCCACGTAAGGGCGACATGTGCCGGAATCTTGAGGCCAGCGCCGAGTTGTCCGCGCGCATTTGTCCCAAGCCGGGCGACGTGTGGCACATGCGCAGCAACGGCCGAGAGGAAACCGTCGAAATCGATCTGGATCTGCTGGGACAGATTCGGCTTCAGTCAAGTGAATCGACCCGCGTGTTGTGCACCCGCACCCATGACCTCTACCTCGTGCATGATCCGGTTGGCAGAGCAGGCTCTGTCCTCACCATGTTGCGGGCCGCCTTGCCCCGGATTCCCCTCGAGGATGGCATCTCGGCGGTTTGGAAGGACTACGCGCCTGCGCTCGGCACTCGAGCGCCTTCTCTTGTCGGCGGACTTGCGAGCTTTCTCGTACCTCGTGCCGGTCTGGCAATGAGCTACACCGCGCACAAGGAAGGGAATTCCCTGATCGTCGACGGTGTTTCTTCTCGCCGGGACCGGCGGGGCAATCCCTTCTTGTGCACCCAGATTGTGTTTGACGACAGCAGCGCGCCGGTCGCGATCCTGGTGCGACACAAAGGCAGGGAAGAACGTGCTTTGCGAGCATCGAACGGTGTGGCCCATCCGGTGGGACCGGCCCCAGTGGTCGGCGAGATCGCCGCCCCGGCGGACCTGGGCCAGGTGGCCGTGCCGAGCGAAGCGCATCGTCAGATCAATTGAGCCAGGGATTTCGCAATACCGTGAAGGAGTCGCAATGAAACTGGTGTACCTCGTCGCTGTCGCATCCCTTGGCGTCGCCGCCGCAGCGCAAGCCGCAAAGACCTCTGCCGATTCGGCTTTCTTTCAGGAGTCGTACGACCAGGAGGCGCTCGGCAAGGATCAAGAAGCTATGGCTGCCCTGGACAAGCTTTCTCCGGCAAACAGCGGTTCCTATGTCGCACTTCTGCGCAAGGGTTGGCTGCAGTATCGCCTGGGCCAGAATCAACCCGCCATCGAGGAATACAGCAAGGCCATAGCTGCGGCGCCGAGAGCGGTGGAACCGAGGCTCGGTATCCTCTTGCCCCTGCTGGCCGAGAAGCAATGGGCGAACGCGGAGAAGCACGCAAGGGCGCTTCTCACGCTTGATCCCGAGAGCTACTTGGGGACATTGCGCTTGGCCTTTGCGCTCTACAACCAGGGCAAGTTTGCCGAATCGAAGACGCTTTATCAGAAAGTCATCGATGATTATCCCAGCGACACCGAGGCGCGCAGCGGGCTCGGCTGGGCGCTGCTCAAGCTGCACAAGAAGAAGGAAGGCGCGGCCGTGTTCAGGGCCCTGCTCGAATTCGCGCCCAAGAATCCCCTGGGTCAGCAGGGCCTCGCCGCTGCCAGCGGCAAATAGGGCACTTACTTCAACACCACGCCGAAGCGGTCGAGGACGTCCGCGGTCACGGCGGAGAGTGCGATCTCGGACTCACTTTGGTCCACGGTCGCGCGCAAGAGTCGGGTCTGCGCGTCCTTCAGTTCCTGCATGCGCAGAAGCACATCGTTGTTGGTGGCCCGTCCCGCCTGGAATCGGGCACGCTCGGCGTCCAGGTTCTTTTGTGCGAACTCCGCCTCGCGCTGGCCCAGCTCGACCCGCCTGCTGGCGGTGCGGATGCTTCGGGACGCGCGCAGCACCAGATCACGGATCTTGATTGCAAAGGCCTCGGCGTTGACGCGTGAAAGGCCGAGGCCTTCGTCGGCCGCGAGCATCTGTCCGCGCGTGGTCCGGTTCTGCAAGGGTAGCTCGAAGGTCAGCCCGGCCGACCACGCCATATCGCCGAACCCCGCCGCGTTGTGAAGGGAATCGGCAAGCCCCTCGCTGCGTCCCACCGGGCCGATCTTGGCGGTCAAATCCAGTCGGGGCCGAAGGGTATTTTTCGCGACCGCGAGATCCTCCTCGGACAGCTCGACCCCTCGTTGAAGGGCGCGCAGTTGCGGATTGGCCGCAAGCGCGCGGGCGATTTCGGCGCCTTCGTCGAAGGCGGTCGGATTTGCTGGCGGGGCGTCGGTGGCCGCCAGCAAGGGGAGGCTCGCACGCACCGGGACGCCGAAGAGCGCATGCAAATCGAGGCTGCGGAAGTAGAGCTCTTGCTCGCCGGTCGCCAGCTCTTCCTCTGTTTGGGCGATGGCGCGTTCGACCGAGGCTGCGTCGGCGTCGGCGAGCCGGCCAACCCCAATCATGGCCGTGGTCATGCGAAGCTGATCCTGCGCCAGCTCGACCGCCGAGCGCCGGATCGTCAGCTCCTGGGTGGCGTAGGCGAGCTCCCAGTAGGCGATGGCCACGTCGCGAACCACGTTGCAGGCACGCATTTGCCGATTGAGCTCGGCCATATCCTTTTCGATGCGCGCCTTGCGCACGTTGGCCAACGTGACCTCGGTACCCAGGCCGCGCAGCAGGGGATGGGTAAAGACTAGAGCTAGGTTGCTTTGGTAGATGGTGCCGCCGAGCAGGTTTGGATCAGAGAGAGACGCCTTGCTTTGACCGGTGGTGCCGACGAGGCCGAGACTTCCACCTGTTTCGAGCTGCCGTGAAAGGCCGAGGCCGAAGCTCGTGTTTGTGGTCTTCCCGGCGGATAGATCCTCGCAGTCCGATGGTCCACAGCGAACCGCGGGCAAGGCCGGCACAACATCGTGCTGAATTCCCAACTGGGATGACAGCCGGAAGTCAAATTGACCCGCGACCTCGATCTGCCTGGCCGCCGCTTTTGCAATCGCGACCCGTTCGCGCCGCAGATCCGGATTGCCGGTCATGGCGCGTTCGATAGCTTGCATGAGCGAGAGCGGCTTCGACTCCTCCGCCCGAGCAGCGAGCCCCGCGACAGCCAACAGCACCACGACAACGGAAGGGACAAGCCGTCTCATCGAATGGTTTCTCCACTGCGCAGTATGCCGCAGATGAAAGTCGGCCGAAGATAGAACCCGCAGCGCCCAATGCGCGCGGGTTGTCCATCCGAGCCGAACGCTTCGCGCATGTCGGTGGCCCGCCGGGCCTTGGGCCGGACCTGCAGGACCCGTCCCAGATGGCCGGTGATCTCAGCCCCGCGTCCGCGGCGAAAGTAGTCGCGCGCGAACAGCTCGAAGTCCGCGCGCAAGAGATCCTCTTCGTCGGGCGATGGCGACCACAACCGCACCGCGACCACGCGCCGGTCGCCGACCGACCCGCTCAAGCCGGGTTCTGGCCTCGGCACTTCGAGCGCGATGAAGAGAACCTTCGCGAGCTTGCTGCGGACGTAGCTCGTGTCCCACGATTCGCCCGCGATGGCCACCGGATCGATGTGGCAGACCGCGGTCGATTCCAGCGGGACCAGGTCGCGCTCGACCGGAACCGTCTTCAATTCGATCCCCAGCGCCGCAAAGTCGGGCCCCGCCGTCCCACCGTCGCCCGCGCCGAGCTCGCGCTCGACGACTCGGCCCGACCAGCCCTTGGTCTTGACCTGTCCCGCGGGCACGGGCGTGCCCAAGCCTTCCGCAAGGTCTGCCAGCGTGGCGCCCAGAAGCGAGCGCGCGTGACGAAGCAGGGATTCGAGATCCGAAATCGGGGCGTCCGCCGGCGTGGTACGGCTAGAACCGACCACGCGCGACCAGCCCGCCGCCGCCCTGCAACGGCAGGAGCCCGACCGGCGGGGGAGTATCGTCGGTAGGGCCCGAGGACGACCCGCTGCTGCTGCTACCGCGCAGAATCAGAAGGAGGGCGTCGGTCACGGCCCCTGCGGCGGCCACGCCGAACATCACATACGACGTATACGCTAACGGGCGCGCGGCATTGCATTCGTCACTGGCGGTCCCGAGTCGTGTGGGATTTTGGTGACCGTCCGTCACGGCGGCATCGTTCTGGCAGTTGCTCATCTTGCTTCGCGCAGCCAGGTTGAAGACGACGCCCCCTAGCAGCACGGCAGCAGATGCGCCGCCGATCACCCACTCCAACTTGCGCGAGGGCGGGGCCTCTGGCTCCGGCTCGGGCTGCCTGGCGACCGTCGGTGGCGCTGGGGGCGGCGTCTCGGGCGGGGGCGCGACGGCATCGCCCGGTCCCTCGGCGGAATTGTCGGCGGCGGCTGGCGGTGTGTTCTCGGTACCGGTGACCGGGGCGCTGGCAGGCGGGGCACTTTCGGCCGCGGCCATCTTTTCTTCCAACGCCTTGACCCTGGCTTTGACCTCGTCCTTGTCGGCCGCGTCGGGCTTCAGGGTCAAGTACGCCTTGAACATCTTGAGGGCGAGGTCATTGTCGCCGCTGCGTTCGGCCACGCGGCCGAGGTTGAACGCGGTGTTGGGGTGGGCAACCATCTTGTAGGAACAGGCGTAGGCGCGCGTCGCCTCGGCATAGTCGCCTGAGTCTTCTGACTGCTGGGCGGCGTTGAACCAGTCCTTGGCCAGCCGTCTGCGCTCCTGGGGATCCTCCGGCGAAGATGCAGGGCATTCGGCGGCCCGAACCAGGCTTGGCCCCAACAACAGAAACGCGAACAGGCATGCCGCGAATGGTCCGGACAATCGGTGTGCGAGAGAGGTGTGCTTCATTGGCGTCGCTTTGGGTTAGAAGGGATTCGGACGGAACTCTTTGGGCTTTTTCGCCACGGGTTTGTCTTGGTAGGGATTGGAACGTCTTCCTGTCTGGGCCGCCTCCTCTTCATGCTCCCTTGCTCGCGAGGCGTGCTTCTTCCTTGCTGCAACCTCATCGGTCGTGCCTGGTTCGTGCGGACGCACCGCCTCGCCGCCATGGCTCGTGGCCGCAGAGGCGCTTTCAGTGCTGTCCGTGGCTTTTGCTCTCGGGGCAACTGGCAGGATCTCCACGGTGGGGCGGACCGGCCCTTGGGCAGACTTACTCTCCGTCTGTGTCGCTACCGGCTTGGAGAGATAGCGGTACGCGAGCAAGCCGCCGCCGATGGCCAGCGCGGCGAAGGGCAGGGCAATCCAAAGCCAACCTTTGGATGGCGGGGCAAGTGGCGGTGCCGTGAGCGGCCCCGTCACCCCGCTGGGGACCAGCCGGCCCAGCGAATCAGTACGCGATTTCGGGCCGGAGCCCGAGCCGTCCGGGCGGCTGGACCCGGTGCGCGAGTGACTGGAACGACCGGCCGC
Source organism: uncultured Myxococcales bacterium (assembly GCA_964491625.1). GTDB lineage: Bacteria > Myxococcota_A > Polyangia > Fen-1088 > Fen-1088 > Fen-1118. Next base: position 19,442 of record CAZBIU010000036.1, on the reverse strand, counting down.
CAGGTTCGGGAACGCCACGTCGATAGGAGGATCGGATTCCTGCATGTCGAGCGCCAGTCGCGCCGCGCGCTGCCACTGGCTGTGGTCGCTTGGAAACCAGGACTTCATCAGCACCGACAGATCGTGCGTGCTGGTCCCGCCGAAAGCGAAGACCCACTTGTCGAGGGCGATCCTCATTTCCTCGGCGGTCTGGAAGCGCTCGTTGGGATTGCGGTCGAGCGCGCACATCACGATGGCTTCCAGGGTTGCGTCGACCTTGGCGTATTTGGATGGGGGCGGAATGGGCTCGTAGACCACGGCCCGCAGGGTTGCCAGCTCGTTTTCCCGGAGAAACAGGCGGCGGGCTGCCAGGCACTCCCACAGCACCACCCCCAGCGAGAAGATGTCGGCGCGCTGGTCGACCGGCTCGCCGCGCGCCTGCTCGGGCGCCATGTAGCCGAGCTTGCCCTTGAGCGAGCCGGAGCTGGTGTCGCCCAGACGACCGAGCGCCCGCGCGATGCCGAAGTCGATGACCTTCACCGAGCCCTCGAACGAGATCATGATGTTCTGGGGCGAGACATCCCGGTGGACGAGGCCCAGCGACTTGCCAGAAGCGTCCGTGGCTTGATGCGCATAGTGCAGCCCGGCGGAAGCGTAGGCGACCACCAGCGCGGCCAGGTTGTGAGGAAGCGGGGTCTTGGTCTTCTCGCCGTGCTGCAGCAGCGATGCAAGCGACTTGCCTTGCACGAGCTCCATCGCAAGGAAGTACTCTTCGCCGGCGCGTCCCACCTCGCTGATGCGTACGACGTTCGGGTGGTCCAGCATCGAGGCGATGCGGGCCTCGTCGAGGAACATGGCGATGAAATCCGGCTTTACCGCCAGGTGGGGCAGAACCTTCTTCACCACCACCAGGGTTTTGAATCCAGAGATCTCGCCCTGCCGGGCCAGGTACACCTCGGCCATGCCGCCCACCGCGAGGCGCGACAGAAGCTGATAGCGTCCCAGCGTGACGAATTCTTGGGTCACCGGGCCGGGCGTGGTCGCGGGCGCATGCAATCCGCTGGTCGTGGGAGGCGGGGTGATGCCCGCCAGGGCGACCGGCGCCTGGGAATGGGTTCCCGTGACACCGGTCCTGATGGGCGGAATCGAGCCAGATCCGGTGCGTGCCGCTCCTCCGGAGGTTGCAGCTATCCCCGTACCGGTTCCGGTCCGGACCGGGGTACTTGCCGGTTCTAGTTCAGTGCCCGGATTGCGAGCCATCTCAACCGTTGAGGGAGATCATCGCACGGCCAGCATCTCTGGGCTAGAGCTCATGTGATAAATCCCCACCAGCAGGCCGGACAATGGCGCCCAGCTCTCAAGGCGATGTGGCCATGGCTCGGGTAGCCGACCATGTGCCAACGACTCGCGAGGTTCCCCGCTGTGCCCGGATCTCGGCGGCCCATTGCCCGGGGCCGGCCGAAAGTGTTGCGCCCTTGGGCGTGCCTAGCGCGTCCGCCTGCCCATCGTTGGTGAGGTCTATGACCGCGGCCGAGCCCAACAGGAAGAAGTCGAGCCCGCCGCCGTCGAGCCTGGTGAAAGCTCCTTCTAGCTTCTGCGCCAACGCGGTAAGCCCGGCGCGGCATGCGCCGAGCAGGCACCCGCGCGGTGCCGTCAGCCGGTCGCATAGGGTCGCGTCCATAGCGTCGCAGCCAGACAGCGACTTATCACCATCGGAAATGGTCGCCATGCCAACAATCGCATCCACCAGCGCGGTCGCACTGGAAACGCCCCGCGTCTTGAGGCTGCTGCCTTCAAACGCGTAGCGCGCATCGCTGCCGAGGCGCAACGCAAAACCGTGGGCTGGAAGAGTGAAGATCCCATTCCTTACGGTTGCCTCGATGCCAGTGGCGTCCGAGCCACGAGCCCCTAGCGCTGTCATGCTCAGAAGAACGGGCGATGGGCCGACGGCCGTGGGAAACGCAATGTCCACTAGGTCGTGGTCGACCAAATAGTTGTTGAGTGCGACGTCCGGCATGATGTTCATAGTCGAGTCGATGCGGAATGAAGCGAGAAGGGTCGCGATCTCGCTTGGGAATGCCTCGACCTTCAGATCTGACAAGGAGCCGCGCGCGCCATCGAACAAGCCGCGGACAACAGCTTCGAGGCTCGGGTTTCCACTGCTGTCGACGGCGTCGCGACACGGGGCGGTCGACGCGTCCGATACAACGGCCGAGCCCAGCGCCGGGACGACTACTCCCCGCAGCGGTTCCAGTTGCGAGCCGAGCGGGCCTTCGCCTCCCGGCACTGGTACGCAGTCGTTGGGATCGCCGGTGCCCGCGGCCAGTGCATCGATGGTGCAATCGAGCCAGAGGCGAGCTGGGTCTACCGGACACCGCGACCATTCCTGCCATGCGGCTTGAATGGCGACCACATCGGGCAGCACGGGAGGCGCCAGCGTGATGTCGGAGGTCACCAGGTAGTTCCCGGTTAGAATCGGGAACAGGTGATCCATCACCAGCGTCGCGCTCATGGTTTGGTCTTCCACGAGCGAGCCGCCGAGCAGGTCGAGGCAGCCCGCGACCCGCACCACGTTGTTCGAGTCAAGGCCGAGTCCGACCACTGCGTCGGTGTCCTTGCCTGACACTCCGGTGAAGATCCTGGATGATCCAGGATCCACGTCGGGGGACCAGCGCGGACGGATGGGTGCCGCGGAAAGATTGACTAGGTCAAGCTGGTCGCAGGTCAGGTCGTCGTAGAACAGCAGGCGACTCTTCGCAATCGTACTGGTGCTGATGAACTCGATGGCGGCCACAGGGAAGATCTGCACCGAGTACGGGTTGACAGTCACCCTGACCTCGACGGGGGCGGCGGGATCGGCGCCCGGGGCGGTGCCCTGCACGAAGAAGGCGGTGTCACCCGCGTCGGGACTCGCCTGATCCGCGAGCACCTCAAGCTCGGTCGTCCCATGCTGGTCTGTCAAGCTAACGTCGGTGGACAGGCGAGCCGGTACGTCGCTGCTGTAGTCGGGTTCGGGGACGATCGAGTACGCGATCGGGTAGTCGGAAATCGGTTGGTTCTGGTCGTCGAGGAGCTGAAATTGAATGCGTCCAGCGCTGCCAGGCCGGACCACCAGCGAGGGCGGGCCGACGGTCAGCTTCAGACCGTCAGAGCGCAAGGCATCGGGCATGGGCAAGGGCGCGCCCGGCCGGCAGCCTGTTGCGCAAGCGAACAGGACGTAGGCACTCACGAGCACACCGCGCAAGGGAGGTTTCCTCGACATTCCGACTAACGCTACGCTACCACGACTTGGGCTCGTTGACCTTCGTGCATCTCGCGAGTAAACCCACAGGAGGATGGCCGGCTTCACACATCTGCATCTGCACACCCAATACAGCCTGCTCGACGGCGCGATCCGCCTCGACGAGCTTTTTCCCAAGGCGCTGTCGCTTGGCATGAAACAGGTCGCCATGACCGACCATGGCAACCTGTTCGGCGCGCTCGATTTCTATCAGAAAGCCCGCGCGCACGGGGTGAAGCCCATCCTGGGCTGCGAAACCTACGTGGCCGAGGATCGCTTCGACCGAACCGAGCGGCGCAGCCACCACCTGGTGCTCCTGGCGAAGAACCTGCCTGGCTGGAAGAACCTGGCCTACCTCAACTCGATGGCCTTTCTCGAGGGCTTCTATTACAACCCGCGCATCGATCGAAAAATCCTGCGCGAGCATTCGGAGGGACTGGTGGGCCTGTCGGCGTGTCTGGGTGGCGCGGTTTCGCGCGCGATCCTTTACAGCAGCATGGAAAAGGCCGAGGAGGTTGCGCGCGAGTACGACAGCATCCTCGGTCGCGGCAACTACTTTCTGGAAGTGCAAGCCAACGGGCTGCCCGATCAGGAAAAGGTGAACGCCGGCATCATCGAGATCTCGAAGAGGACCGGCATTCCCATCATCGCGACCAACGACTGCCACTACCTTGAACGGCGCGACGCCCGTGCGCACGAGATCCTGATGTGCGTGGGGCAGAAGACCACGGTGAACGACAGCAAGCGCATGCAGCACCCGACCGATGCGTACTACCTGCGCTCGCCCGAGGAGATGAACGTCCTCTTCAAGGACCTGCCCGAGGCGCTGGAGAATGCCGAGCGCATCGGCGAGATGTGCAACGTCGAGCTGCCGCTCGGCAAGACTTTCTTGCCGAATTTCCAAGTGCCCGAGGGCTACGACGCCGGCAGCTACCTGACCGAGCTTGCGTACAAAGGACTGGAAGAGCGCCTGGCGGTCGCGGCGCGGGTGGGGAAGAGGCTGGATCCCGATCAGTACCGTGCGCGGCTTGAGCTCGAGCTGGGCGTGATCAAGAAGATGAACTTCCCCGGCTACTTCCTCATCGTCTGGGATTTCATCAACTACGCCAAACAGCACGATATCCCGGTCGGGCCAGGGCGCGGCTCGGGCGCGGGGTCGCTGGTCGCGTATTCGGTTCGCATCACGGACATCGATCCCATCGAAAACAAGCTGCTGTTCGAGCGATTCCTCAATCCCGAGCGCGTCTCCATGCCCGACTTCGACGTCGATTTCTGCATGAACCGGCGCGAGGAGGTCATTCAGTACGTCACGCAGAAGTACGGCCGGAACAACGTCGGACAGATCGTAACCATGCACCAGCTCAAGGCGCGCAGTTGTATCCGCGACGTGGCGCGCGCCCTCGGCATGTCGCCCGCCGAGGGCAACAAGGTTGCGACCCTGGTGCCCGAGCCGATTCAAGGCAAGTCGCCGCCGCTCGAAAAAGCCATCGAGGACGAACCGCGCCTCAAGGAGCTTTACAATGGCCCGTATCGCGAGTTGCTCGACATCGCGAAGACGCTGGAAGGCCTGAACCGCCACGCGGGCACGCACGCCGCAGGCGTGGTCATCGGCGAAAAGCCGCTGTGGGAATACGTGCCGTGTTTTCGTCCCGCCGGGCAAGAGACGGAAATCATCGCCACCCAGTTCAACATGACCGACGTCGAGAAGGCCGGACTGGTCAAGTTCGACTTCCTCGGGCTCAAGACCCTGACCGTGATCAAGACCGCGGTCGACTTGATCAACGCCGAACGCAAGCGCTTGGGGCAGGAACTGCTCGATCCCGCGCTCATCCCGCTCGACGACGCCGCGGTGTACGCGATGATCTCCAGGGCCGACGTAACCGGCGTGTTCCAGCTGGAATCGTCGGGTTTCCGCGACCTGCTCAAGAAGCTCAAGCCCGATTGCTTCGAGGACATCGTGGCGGCGGGCGCGCTTTATCGGCCGGGCCCCATCGAGGGCGGCATGGTGGACGACTTCGTCGAGCGCAAGCACGGCCGCAAGAAGGTCGAGTACGCACACCCGTTGCTCGAGCCGATCCTGAAGGACACCTACGGGGTCATCGTGTACCAAGAGCAGGTGATGCAGATCTCGTCGGCGCTGGCGGGCTACTCCCTCGGACAAGCCGACCTGCTTCGCCGGGCCATGGGCAAGAAGAAGGCCGAGGTCATGGCCAAGGAGAAGGCGACCTTCATGAAGGGCTCCGAGGTCAAGCAGATCGACCTCAAGATTGCCGAGGGCGTGTTCGACCTGATGGAGAAGTTCGCGGGCTACGGCTTCAACCGCAGCCACTCGGCGGCGTACGGGCTTTTGACCTATCAGACCGCGTACCTCAAGTGTCACTACCCGGTGGAGTTCTTCGCCGGGCTTCTCACCTGCGAAAAGGACAAGACCGAAGAAGTGGTCAAGTGCATCGCCGAGGCGCGATCGCAGGGAATTCGCGTCTTGCGGCCCGACGTGAACGAGTCGGACGCGGACTTCACGGTCGTCATGGATGAGTCGGAGGAAGAGGAGAAGCCCAAGCGCGGCAAGCGCAAGGCCACCGGCGAGGTCACGACCGCGGGACCGAAGAAAGCCATCCGATTCGGCCTGGCGGCGGTGAAGGGCGTGGGCGAGGGCGCGGTGGAGGTGATTCACGCGGCCCGCGGAACGGGCGGTCCCTTCGTGTCGCTGGTGGATTTCTGCCAGCGCGTTGATCCGCGCAAAGTGAACCGCAAGGTGATGGAGGCGCTGGTGAAGGCGGGCGCGTTCGACGGCATCGCGCAGACCAAGAACGTATCGCGCGCGAAGATGTGGAATGCCATCGGCCCGGCCGTCGACACCGCGGCGGTGGCTCAGCGCGAGCGCGACAGCGGACAAACGTCGCTGCTTTCGCTGCTGAGCGGGACTGCGCCGGGACAGGCGCCGCCGCCGGCCGAGGACGTCTACGGCGAGGGTGAGGAATGGACGCCCAAGCAGTTGCTCGCGTTTGAAAAGGAAAGCCTAGGTTTTTACATCAGTGGCCATCCGCTCGACCGTTTTGCAGGCGAGTTGCGGCGGTTCGCCAGCGCCATCTCGGTGAATTGCATGTCGCGCGGCGGGCGGGCCGAGGTGATCTTGGGCGGCGTGGTGTCGGACTATCAGGAACGGCCGATCAAGAACGGCAGCGGAAAGTACGCGTTCTTCAAGCTGGAGGATCAGCACGGCCAGATCGAATTCCACGTGGCTTCGTCAAAGCTGGAAGAGTACCGGGAGGTGCTGACCCTGGGCGATCCTCTGCTGGTGACTGGCACGGTGGACGTGCCCTATGGCGACAGTGAGAATCCGCGTGAGCGCCTGCGCTTCGTGGACGCGAAGCCGCTGGCATCAATCCGGGCCGAGCGGAGCACGATGATGGACGTCCGGTTGAACGCGGACTTGCTCAACGACGAGCAACTGGTGGCGCTGCAAAAGCTGCTGAGACAATTCCCGGGGGGGTGCCGGACGCGTTTGCGGCTGGAGATTCCGCAGCGGAGCGAGACGGTGTTTGATCTCGGGGAGGAGTTCAAGGTCGAAGCGTCGGATGAGCTGCTGGCGAAGTTGGAGCAGGTATTCGGGGATAGAGTGGCGGTGCTTCGGTAGCAGACCCTGGGAGAGAGGCGCTCGGCTTCGCGGGCTTGCGCAGGTGCGGGCCTCCACGATTGCAAATTCACCACGGCAGATGGCCTGGAGGATGGCGATGTCGGCCGGGTCGCCGATACGGATGGCGCGACTTCTGTAACCAGGGGGGTGGTGAGGAGCAGGCTTGGCCAGGGTGGCCGAGCAAGCGCATGACGTCGGGGTTCTTGAAATGGTTCATGGCATGCTGGACCAGGGGCGGGTAGATGGCAGCGAGGGCGCGCGGGTTGTTGAGCATGACGTCGGTGGCCCATTCGGCCTGGTAGGCAGACATGCACCGGGCACCGGTTGTTTCGCCATGGCGGAAGTCCTTGCGGTAGGATCGGCCGCCGCTCCGCGGCGAGTCCACGTTCACCGATGTCTTGCCCGTGCGATATCTCGTAAACGCTCTTAGCTTGGGAAGCCTTTCGTGCGTCGCGATGGCTTTCGCCGTCGTCCTGCCGGCGCGACCTGGCTTGGCTTTGCCCATCGATGCCAGGGCGCCGTCGCCGCGGACTGCGCCCGACCTGTCCGGTATCGACAAGCTGGTGGCTGATGCCTTGGCGGAAAACAAACTGCCTGGCTGTGTGGTGGCGGTGGGACAGCGAAGCGGCGTCATCTACCAAAAGGCTTTCGGCCTGCGAGCCCTCTTCCCCGAGCGCGAAGCGATGACGGAAGACACGATCTTCGACTTGGCGTCGCTGACCAAGCCGGTTGCGACGGCCACGGCAATCATGGTGCTGGCGGAGCAAGGCAAGATCGATCTTGACGAGAAGGTCGCGCACTACCTACCGGCTTTCGCCGCGCGGGGCAAGGCGGGCATCACCATCCGGCAACTGCTGACACACGTGTCGGGACTACCGTCCGAGCTGCCGGTGCCCGACTTCGCCCTGGGCCGACTCGAGGTGGTAAAGCGCATCGACAACCTCGCGCTCAAGGCCGCGCCGGGCACGAAGCTAATCTATTCCGACCTCGGCTATCTGGTTTTGGAGGAGATCATCCACAGGGTGCGCGGTGAGGATCTGGCCAGCTTCGCAAGCAAGGCCATCTTTCGCCCCTTGGCCATGAACGATACGGGTTTCCTGCCGCCTGCGGAATTGCGGACGCGCGTGGCGCCCACGGAAATGCGCAACGACGCCTGGATGCGCGGCGAGGTGCACGACCCGCGCGCCTTTCGACTGGGCGGCGTGGCCGGCCACGCTGGGCTGTTTTCGACCGCGCGTGATTTGGCGCTGTTCGCCCGCATGATCCTCGGCCGCGGCGAGGTCGACGGCCGGCGAATTCTTTCCCCCGGCAGCGTCGGAAAGATGATCGCGCCCCACGATGTTCCGGGCGGCATCCGCGCGCTCGGCTGGGACATGCAAAGCGGTTACTCCAGCAACCGCGGTACCAGCTTCTCTCGGCGAGCGGTCGGGCACGGCGGCTACACCGGCACGGCGCTGTGGATCGATCCCGAACAGGATCTGTTCGTGATTTTTCTTAGCAATCGCGTGCATCCGGACGGCAAGGGACAGATCAACCAGCTCGCGGGCGCCATCGGAACGTTGATGGGCAAGGTGATGGGGCGATCCACGGAAAACGACGCCGCCGACGCGCCGGTGGCGCCAGGCATCGACGTCCTGGCCGCTGAAGATTTCGCCAGCCTGCGCGGCCTGCGCTTTGTGCTTCTCACCAACGACAGCGCCCGCAACCGCGCGGGCGTGCGCACCACCGACGTCCTGGCGGCGCGCAAGGACTTGGAGTTTCTTGGGCTGCTGAGCCCTGAGCATGGTCTCGGCGCCGATCGCGACGAGGCGATCGCCGACGGCGTGGACTCGAAGACGGCCCTGCCGGTGCGAAGTCTCTACGGCGGCTCCAACGGGCCAACCACGGGGCGTCCGGCTGGACCGCGCCCGGTCAGCCTGCCCAAGGAGGTCGACGCGGTCGTGGTGGACCTGCCCGACGTGGGCGCGCGCTTCTTCACCTACGCGTCGACCTTGCACGCCGCCATGCGTGCGGCGGCAGAGCGGGATTTGCGCCTCATTGTGCTCGACCGCCCCAATCCGCTCGGCGGTGTGGTGGTGGCGGGCCCGATGCTGAAGCCGAGCGAGATGTCACCGGTCAACCACTACCCGGTGCCGATCCGCCACGGCATGACCATGGGGGAATTGGCCGAGATGATCAACGCCGACGAGCACCTGGGCTTGCGGCTTGAGGTCGTGCGCATGGCGCGCTACCGGCCGGCCGCCTACTTCGACGAGACTGGGCTTGCTTGGTCACCTCCGTCGCCGAATCTGCGCACGGTGGACGAGGCCGTGCTGTATCCCGGTGTCGCGCTGGTGGAAGCCACCAACGTTTCGGTCGGGCGCGGAACCTCCACGCCTTTCGAGGTGGTCGGCGCCCCGTGGCTCGACGGCAAGCGGATGGTGGAGGAATTGACGAGACTGAGCCTTGGAGGCGTGTCGTTCGTGTCCACGTCGTTCACTCCTGCCGTGAACCCGTACGCGCGAACCCCATGCCACGGCATCCGAATTCACGTCGACAATCGCGCCGACTTCGAGCCGGTGCGCACCGGCCTCGCTATCGCGCTAACCTTACGCAAGGGATTCGCCCGCCAGTGGGACACGCGGCGGCTTCACGGCATGATCGGCGACCCGGCCGTAACGAAGGCCATCCTCGACAGCCGAAGCCTCGGCGAGGTCGAGTCGCTCTATCAGTCCGACCTCGATGCATTCCGCGCCAAGCGGAGCAAGTATCTCTTGTATCCGCGGTAGAGACGCGGTGCGCTACGACAAGATCGACTCGTCGGCCGGCCTTTTGCTGATGAAGCTGAGCACCAGCACCCAGAAACAAAGTACGAGATTGAACAGAGGAATCTGCAGTGGCGGCGGCAGGCAATAGATGACAGCCACGGCCGGAATCCAAACCGCCCAAGTGGACATCAACGTCACCGGGACGGAGAAGGTGATGAAATCGAAACCCAACCTCGACCGCATCGCTCTCCACGAGAAGGCGCTTTCCTTCCACAAAAAGGCCAGCGCCGACACCGGGGCCGACCAGAGGGTGTTGTACACGAACTGATCCAGCAGCACTTTGCGTGCGATGGTTCCCGGGTCCGCGTGATTCCCAAACAAGTGTGACTGCAGGCGATAGAGCAGATCGACTTCGATGCCCTTGTAGGCCCAGAAAAGCAGGTAGAAGACAAGCTCATGCGCCAGCCGGTTGCGGCGAATCCTTCCGCTGAGCAGGAGAAAGAGAAACGGCACGGCCCCGCCGAAGAACGCCGTGGTGGTGGCCGAGAAGGCAAGACCGTAGCGGCTCTTCCACATGCCGATGCCCTGGAAGACGCCATGAGCGGACGGAAGGATGGAGTCCGCGAGGACAAGCAGGAGCGCGAGGATCCACAGCGCGAGCCCGGGCAGGGCGTTTTGCTTCATACCTGCCAGTCCCGAGGCAAGGACCCTCTTTCCGTCGAGCTTCATGTAGCGTCCGCGCAAGAGTAGACTGTTCCAAGGTGCAGATCCATGCGCGAGGAGCTTTCGGGGTGGCACCGGGGCGCGCTGTCCGCCAGACTAGCCGGCATTCCACGAATGGAGGCCCTATGCTCACCAAAGGTTATGCAGCCCTGTCGGCTGATGCTCCCCTTGTCCCGTTTCAATTCGAACGTCGTGCGCCGGGACGGCGAGATGTTCAAATCGCTATTGAATTTTGCGGTATCTGTCATTCGGATATTCACTTCGCCCGCAACGAATGGGGAATGACGGTCTTTCCATGCCTGCCCGGCCACGAGATCATCGGCCGCGTGGTCAAGGTCGGCGACGACGTCAAGAAGGTGAAGGTTGGCCAACGCGTGGCGGTGGGCTGTTTCGTGAGCTCGTGCGGGACCTGCCCAAGTTGCAAGGAAGGGCACGAGAACTACTGCGAGACCGGCATGACGATGACCTACGGAAGCCCGGACGCGGACGCGGGCGGGAAGACGCAAACCTTGGGTGGCTATTCCAACCAGATCGTCGTCACTGAGCACTTCGTCTTGAACGTCCCGGCGAACCTGGATCCGGCGGGCACCGCCCCGTTGCTTTGCGCCGGCATCACGACGTACTCGCCGCTTCGCCACGTTGGCGTGAAGAAAGGGTCGCGCGTCGCCGTGATGGGACTCGGAGGCCTCGGCCACATGGCGGTCAAGCTCGCCGCCTCGTTCGGCGCCGAGGTCACCATGCTAAGCCGCTCGCCGGGGAAGAAGGCCGACGCGCAGAAACTTGGCGCGCACGACTTCGTCCTCACCAGCGGCGACAACGCACTGGCGCCGCTGGCGAACCGCTTCGACACTATCATCGACACCATCTCGGCGAAGCACGATATCAACGGACCGCTCGGTTGCCTCAAGCGCGAAGGAACGCTGATCCTGGTCGGCGCGTCTCCCGAAACGCTCGATCTAAGCCCGTTCCCGCTCATCTTCGGGCGCCGCAAGGTGATGGGCTCACTGGTGGGAGGTATCCCCGAGACCCAGGAAATGCTGGATCACTGCGGAAAACACGGCATCACCAGCGACATCGAGCTCACCACGCCGGACAAGATCAACGAGGCCTACGAACGCACGCTGAAGGGCGACGTGAAATACCGCTTCGTCATCGACTGCACGAAGTTCTAGCCCCGCGCCCTCTTCGTGCCAAATCGCTTGCCCGGAAACCGGGCCTGGGCGAGGCTACGCAGCATGCCTGAGATTGCATCAGCGAGGGAAGCATGGCACCTGCGCGTGGTGGCTGCCGCAGCTTTGCCAGGCCATGGCCTCGGCGATTGACTGGGAGGGCCCCTGCAAGACCAGCCGGCCCGAGCTATTCCAGCGCATCCGCGACCAGATCGAAACCCGCCGCCAGCGTGGCGAGGTGGTGTTGCACCTGGACCGGCGAGCCGGTGCTGGTGCTGCAGGTCCAGCGTCGTGCCCTTGCCAGTCCCCGTCTTTCGTATGATCCTGCCTGGACCAAAGGAGGTCACCATGGGGCCTGCCGTTCTCCGAAGCTTTCAGTACCTCGCTTGCTGTCTTGTCGTCGCTGTGTTCGGCTGCTCGAACAATGGCCAGGGGGATGGTGGTGTCGGCGGCGGTGGCGGCAGCGCCGGCAGCGGGGGCACAACCGGAGCCGGGTCTGACGCCGGCGGCTCCGGGCTCCAAGCGGGTTGCTCAGGCCCGCTCAAGGTCGCGGATCCTGCCTTGGAAAGCGCGATCCGCACGGCTCTCGCAACTCCGACCGGGGATATCCTCCCTGCTCAGGTCGCCACGCTGACCGAGCTGGACGCAAGCGGGAAGAGCATTGCCTCCTTGTCTGGTATCGAGTGCCTTACGGCGCTTACATCCTTGGACCTTAGCTACAACCCCGTCAAGGACTTGAGTCCCCTCGCTGCACTGACGCAGCTACGAGGCCTTGATCTCGAAGGGATTACCACTGTCGATCTCAGCCCTCTGGCTCCCCTCACGAACATAACGTCCTTGAGCATGGGCTGGAACACCACGCATATTGCCGGCTTTGACGTGGTGGCTGGGATGACGAAGCTGTCCCACTTGGAGGTCTATTCGGCCGACCTGTCCGACATTTCAGCTCTCGCCAACTGCACGCAGCTCTATCACGTGATGATTGATAACAACAATGTCAGCGTCATTCCACCCGTAGCGGGATGGAAGAAGCTCGACTTCTTGGAATTGTTTTCAAACCGCATCACGGACATCTCACCGTTGGCTGGTCTCTCGAAGGTACTAACGGTTCTCCGGCTCGACACGAATCAGATCTCCGATCTATCGCCCCTGGGGCAATGGGCGGGAAGCTCCGGGATCGACGAGGTCGACCTCAGCTCCAACAAGATCACCGACCTCAGTCCCCTGCTATCCATCCCCAATTTTGCCCCCTTCACATTTGACCTGCGCGAAAACCCACTCGACTGCACAGCGCAAGCCGCAAACATTGCAGCGCTCGGGAGGGATCTTCGCACGGATTGTCCATAGGACAGACGCCTGCCCCAGGGTGCCGCGCGGCTTCGCTACTCTTGTCGCGCTAGCTCCGCGCCTGTGGTGAAGCCTTGCTCGGTTTGTGATTCGCAGTAGCATGCGCGAATGCGAAGAATCGCGACGGTGTGTGGGTTCACCTTCTTGGGCCTTTTTGCATGCAAGCAGCAGCCGAAGCCGGCCGCTCCGCCGGTGGCTCCGGTCCTCCCCCCGGCGTTAGCTTCAAGTGTCCCGCCGGCAGCGCCCGGGGCGCCGGCGAAGGTGGAGGGCGCCGAGGCGGTCCTGACGGAAGACAAAGTCACGCGTTTTTTGACCTACCAGAAGGAGATGATGGCTGTCACCAGCGACGCCGTCGCCGCGGGGGCAAACGCGTACCAGAAGGGCGGCGCCGATCAGAAGAAGTTCGAGAAGGCGATGTCGGCCGACGAGCGCACGGCCAAGATAGCCGCAGCCAGCAAGTCGGCCCTGGAAAAGAGCGGCCTTGCCCAAGAAGACGTCGGCAAGCTCAGCCGCGTCCTGACGCCGTACTATGCGCGGGTGTACGCCTCGCAGATGGTGATCGGAAAGGCCGGGGACAAGAAGCCGGCCGCGGGCAAGCCGCTGGATGCAATTGCGGCGGCGATGGAGAAGGCCCGGGAGGGGCAGTCGGCAAGGCTTGCGATGGAGCGCAAGACCTTCGCCGACGAGTACGGGCAGGCGGCGCTGGACCTGGTGGAAAAGCACGAGCCCGAGTTTTTGCCCATCAACGAGCAGATGATGAATGCGGCCGTGAGCGGCTTGATGAAGAAGAAGTAGGGCTATTCGGCCACCGGCAATCGCGCCTCGAAGCGGCTGCCGTTCGGTTGCCGGGCGATGTACGCGACCTCGCCCCCATGGTAGCGCGCGATCTGGCGCACCAGCGCGAGGCCCAGGCCAAGGCCGGTGTCGCCGGGCGGGCGCGGCCCGGGCGGGCGATAGAAAGGGGCGAAGATCCGATCGCGCTCGGTCTCGGGCACGCCGGGGCCGTCGTCCTCGACGGCGATGAGCACGTGTTTGTCCACTCGGCGAACCTCGGCGCGGATCGCACTGCCTTTGCCGTATAGGCGCGCATTCGCGAGTAGGTTCCGCACCATGCGCTTGATCATCGCTGACTCGCACGGGTAGGAAACGGGCGGCTCGCCCAAAACTTGGGCAGACACCGCTTCGGCTTCTGCGCTCACCAGTGCGCAAAGCTCGGTCACCACGAAGGGCCTTCGCGGGATGCCGGGCTGGGTGCGCGCCGCCATCAGCAGCTCTTCCACCAGGGCGTCGAGCTCTCCGATGTCTTCGCTCGACTTCCGCGCCAGCTCGGCTCGTCGGCCGGGGTCGGGCTCTTCCGCCAGAAGGTCGAGGGCGACCCGGATCCGCGCCAGCGGCGATCGCAGCTCGTGCGAGGCGGTGGCCAGCATCTGTCGTTCGTGCGTGAGCAGCGACTGGATGGCCTCGGCGGCCCGGTTGAAGCGCTCGGCGAGCAGCGCGATTTCGTCCTTGCCCTGCACCGGCACCCGGTGGGTAAGGTCGCCCTGGCTCCAGCGCTGTGCCCCGTCCGCCAGTTGTTCCAGCCGGCGGGTGATACTTCGGCTTAGCGGATGCAGTCCCACGGCCATCACCACCAGAAGGGCTGCCACCATGGGCAGGAAGAAACGCCCGCGCGGTCCCAGGTGGCCGCGCTCGCGCAATCCCAGCACGCGCCCGTCGCCGAGCGCGGTCAGCCACACCGGCCCGCGCGGCGTGTGGTGCCAGCCGGTGGAAAGCCGCAACGGCGTCAGCAAGGGCGCGCTGGCGGCCAAGAACAGCACGCGGCGTTCCTGGTTCCAGATCGCGATGTCGATGCCCAATTCCTGGGCGGTTTGCGAAAGTCGCTGGGCGATCTCGCCGGTGCAGGGTAGGTCGGGCTTGCAATCGAGCCCGCGCGCCAGCGGTGCCAGATACTCGGCCACCGGACCGCCGGGCTGGTGGAAAGCGCGCGCCAGGAAGGCCGTCAGCACCAACGAAATGACCGTGATGCCGACGAACGCACCATACAGGCGCCAATAGAGCCGGCGATGTATCATCTTTTCTTGTCCGGCCCTTGCGACGGCTCGGGCGGCGGCGACAGCAGGTAACCTGCGCCGCGAATCGTCTGCACGAGGCGCGGGTGTTTCACGTCGTCTTCGATCAATTGTCGGATGCGCGAGATGTGGACGTCAATGCTGCGGTCCACGCTGTCCCATTCCTCGCCCTTGAGGGCATCCAGGATCTGTTGCCGGGTTTGCACGCGGCCGGCCCGCTCGGCGAGCAGCAACAGCAGATCGAACTGGCGACCGGTCAGGTCGCGGCGCTCCCCGCGCACGCGCACCTCGCGCGCGGCCCGGTCGATCTCAAGGTGGCCGAAACGCAGGATGTCCGCTTTTTCGGCGGCGGGGCGCGACCGGCGCAAAATAGCGGCCAGCCGGGCCGAAAGCTCACGCGGGTTGAAGGGTTTGGGCAGGTAGTCGTCGGCGCCGATCTCCAGGCCGACGATGCGGTCCATGTCGTCGCCGCGCGCGGTGAGCATCAAGATGGGCACCTGCGAGCGTGTGCGCATGCGGCGGCACACCTCCAGCCCGTCGATGCCGGGCAACATCACGTCCAAAATGACAGCCTGGTAGTCGGCGCGCGCCACCTGGGCAAGCCCGGACTCGCCGTCGCCGCACACGTCGATCTCGAAACCGCGCGGACGCAGATACGCGCCCAGCATTTCCACTAGGCGGGCATCGTCATCGATGAGCAGCACACGAATCGACATGGCGGCAGTCCGGACCGGGCATGGAAGATATCGCCCGGTCCGGGATGTACGCGTTACATGGAATGGTGAAAGCGGCCGTGGTGTTCCTGGATGTGCTTCATCAGGGTCTGTCGTTGGTCCGGGGTCAGGACCTGGGCGACGTCGAGCACCGCCTTGGTGAACACCTGCGACGCTTGGTCGACCAGGGGCGGGATCTGCTTGCGCAGTTGCTCGACCGCAACCGGATCCACCGCAGTGGCCGACAGGGCCGCGACGAACTGGTCGTGCAGGGCCTTGTGCTGTTGGTGGATGGGGCGCATCTCGGCGAACATGCGCTCGAAGATGGACTTGACGGCGGTCCGCTGCGAGTCCGTGGCCTTGAGCGCGTCGAGCATCTTTTCGATGCGCTTTTCCATGAAGGCCTTGTGCTGCTCGGGGCTGGCGGCCCCGAAGCCGCCCGGGCCGAAGCCGAAGCCTTCGTCGGCGTGGGCCCGCGCCGCGCAGAAGCCGGCGCCCAGTAGGACCGGCACCGCGAGCAGCGCCAACAGCCAAGGCCTTCTCCAATGTCTCGATCGTTTGCTTTGATTCGTTTCCATCGCATTCTCCTTTTCGACGGCATTTCTTGTTGCCGTATGCGATCAAGATGGAACCAGCGTGCTGCGCGCGTATTGCCCGAAGGTAAAGTTATGTAAAGTCGGCCTCAGGGCGCGAGCACGGCGGACATGCAGAGCGGCGGGCAGTCGGGACCGTTCGGCTGCACGGACTGGTAGGTCGCGGTCTTGTCGAGCAGGGTCGAGGTCACGCCGGCCGAGGTTGTGAGGGTCACGACGTAATGATCGCCGTCTTGAAGCAGCGTGCCTGCATCGACCGCGCCGCCGTCGCCGGCCGCAGCGTTGTCGACGCTCCACTGAATGCCGAGCGAGATGGACCTGTCACTGTTCATCGAGAGATAGCCGGTCAAGAACGGTGCGTCGGGAAAATACTCGGGGAACTCCGGCTGATCTGACGTTGGCACCGGGGGCAACTGCCAGTCATGACATTCGTCATTGCGGCAAACCGTGACCTTGGCTTGGGCCAAGCTGGCTGAAATGAAAGTGACCGGGATGTCCATCCATACGCCTGAGGTGCAAGTGTCCCTCTTGCATCCCTGCGGCGACGAGTCGCCGCAGGTTGCGACGACCAGCGACGCTAGTGTGGCGAGCAAAAGAGCTGTCGGGCGTTGGCGAAGATTCGTCATAGTCGGCCTCTGTCGCGCAGCATACCATCTTGCCGGGCTCGGGCAGAATTCGTGGATCTCGCGTCACTGCAAGGCGCGGCACCTGGCCGATACCCACTCCCGGGTGGCAGAACCTGCAGCGCGCGCGGAAGAGCGCGTCGGAGGTTTAGCCGACCCGACAAATCATCGGTGACGATTGCGCGAACTTTTCGGGTAAGATGCGATGTCATGCGCTCCGACAACCGATCTGCATTCTCGCAGGTGCTCCGCTTTCCGCTGTCCGCGCGGGAATTCCTTGCATCCGTTCACTCCGTCGTGACCTGCGCGTCCCTGGTAGCCGCAGGTTTGCTGCTGGCTAATCCGGCCCAAGCCGGCACGTCTGCGCGGGCGGGCGGCGACCGGCACGAAGGAAAAGTTACCCCAGCGACGCAGACCATGGCGCGCAAGAGCGGCAAGGCCGCCGGCACGTCGCAGACGACTGGGGACGATTCGGACGATTCGACCGCCCAGGCCCGTAAGGGCAAGGCCGGCAGCGACAAGTCGGGCGCCGATACGGATACCAAGGGCGCGGGCAGCAAGTCCGGCTCGCTCGACAGCCTGATGGACGACGTGGTCACGGAAAACAAGACGAATAAGGGCAAGGCGCAGAACAACAAGGAGATGGACGCCGTCCTCAAGGACGTGCAGAAGACCGGGCCTGCGCCTGCTCCCAAGAAGGAGGAGCCTGCGGCTGCGCCACCGCTCTCACCCGCGGAGATTTCCGCGGCCATGTCCCAGCTCAAGACTCGTGGCAATGCCTGCGCCCAGCGCGCGGGGCGTGGCGGGACCGCCGAGCTCAAGATCACGGTGTCCAAGGAGGGCAAGGTGACTGACGTGCACGTGGGCGGGAAGATCGCTGGCACGCCGGCCGCCTCGTGCGTCGAGCAGGCGGCAAAGTCCCTCACCTTTCGCCGGAACGCCGGCCTGCGCTTCGACTACCGGATGGACGTCCGGTAGGTTCTCGCAAACAGGCACCTGGCCGCCAGCCCGGGCATCGCTCATGCTTGAGCCATGCTGAGGCAGTTTCCGCTGACCCCTTCTGCAGGCAAGCGGTTGATTGCAAGGGCCCTGACTCAACACCCCGCCGTCGAGCGCGTCCTTCGCGACGGGCGGGTGGCCATCGTGGCGGGTACGACCACCGGCTACGTCGCCGAGGAGATTCTGAAGAAGATAGGGCAGTCTATCGGCTTCGTTCGCAAGGGGTTCCACCGTGGGCTAACCGTATCCCCTGCCGCGATACCTTCGCGCCCGAGCGCAGGCGGCGAGGCCGACGCATTCCGCGGCGACGTCGTCATTGTCAAGGGCGTGTGGCAGCGCGCGGCAACCATCTTCGGCGTGGCCGCCGAGCTCGACGAGAACGACCTCATCCTCAAGGGTGCCAACGCGCTGGACTTGGGCGCCGGGGAAGCTGCCACCTTCGTCGACCATCCCGACGGCGGCCCGATGGCGGCGGTCTGGCCAGCCGTGTTTGGTCGGCGCATACCGCTCCTGATTCCGGTGGGCGTCGAGAAGCGCGTGCCCGGGCCGCTCTCCGCGCTCACGCGACGACTGGCCGCCTCGGACGCCAGGGGACCTCGGCTCGCACTTATGCCGGGGCAGGTTTTCACTGAGCTGGACGCGGTAACCGCTCTGACCGGTGCGCGAGCAGAGCTTTCGGGTGCAGGCGGCGTCGCCGGCGCAGAAGGGTGTGCTTGGCTTGCCATCGAAGGCGACGCCACGCAGTTGGACGGGGTCGAGCGCTTGCTGCGAGAGGTGCTGCTGGAGCCGGCTTTCCAGTAGTGCTCCGGGACTGGCACGTTTGCTTGTCGAGCGGCTCGCGGTCACGTTCGACGGTGAAAGTGACTACGCCGCAATCAGCATCAACGCACGTACAGATGAAGCAATCGCACGGATACAGATTCGCAAAGCGTCGTTATTCGTACAGACTGCCAGCTCAGTGGGCCCAGTGATACCTCTGTACTTGAGCCATTCTGTTGTATAGGCGGCATTCGCACGGATGAGGCCCGCGACTGATTTTTCTGTTTCGTGCCCGACAATGTCGCCGAGCTCTTCCGCCACGGCCTTGCAAACGGTGTCCTTGTACAATTGTCCGGTGGGATCAGCAAGTTGAGTCTGACGGAGATGGTCGTTCCAGTACGCGTCGATCTGATCTTCCCAGTCGCTGTGACCATGCAAGAGCACTCCCCACGTATGATGAGGAACCAGCGCATCGTGGACGAAGTGGAGCGTGAACCCCGCGCAGCCTCGCCAACCGGCGAAGTCATTGGCCCGCCAGGCGACAGCCGAGCGGTCTCCGTAGCAACCACCCACGGAAGCTGTGGATGGGAATTCGAAGACGTCGAGAGCCTTTCCCTTCTGTGCGTCGTAGCAGGTCTGCATGGGCGGCGTCAAAGTATCCGGAAACGGTGGCTTCTCACCCTTGGGATCTTGTTGATACACGACGCGCGTGTGAAGGGCCTCCATCACCTCGCTGGATGCCCAGTCGCCCGGCGTGGTCAGCGAATCATCCTTGCTCCACAGGTAGCCGCCGTCCTTCCCGCC
>CAZBIU010000035.1:0-29879 GCA_964491625.1 uncultured Myxococcales bacterium | reverse complement strand
CACGACCGCGTCTCGACCGCAAATTATCGACAAGTCATGACGGCTCGCTCTAAGTAAGATACTAACATCCATTACCGGATTTCCGGACGCGTCGAGGACGTTTCCGGAAATCGTGAGGTTCCCGCTTGCGCGTGCATCGGCCGCCGCTGCAAAGAGTCCAAGTGCAGCCGTCACGAGCACAATACGCGTACGCGGGAACTTCAGATTGAGCCTATTGCCTTCAGACATCTTCCGATCAGTCATGGTAGATCTCCTTTTCTTTGACTGAGGCGCACGGCCCCACATTCGGGGCGTAGCCTTCTTCAATCTGAGCCGAGATATTCTCGGGCTCCCGTCGGTTATACGAAGCAACTCCGCAAATCTATGTAAACCTCACTGCAGACCAACAATCCCGACCCCGTGCCGTGCGACGGAATTTCGGCCGAGCGACCTGTGCCCACGACACCAGGCTGGCCCTCGGATGTCGCTGGAGTCGAGTCGGTTACAAAGAACATGTGCCGATTCGGCAACGGCCACGTAGCGCTCGGTGGGTGCAGTCGTGTCCGGAAATCCGTCGCCGCGGCTCATCGCTAGTTGAGGTCGAGGAGCAGGCCGGGGCGCGCGCGCCAGTCGACTTTGCTTGAAACGATCGCGCGGAACAGCGCCACCCCGATGGTGAGGGGCGCGGGCTCCGGACGATGGAGATCCCGGGAATTGTGCCGCTGCGGAGATGAGCACGATCGCTGCAGCCGCGGTCGGTTCCCGCGCATTGGGCGTGATTGTCTCCAGTCTAGATCTTGAATTTCCCAACCAGCGCGTTTAGCTGCGTAGCCAGACCATGCAACTCGGTGACGCTGGTTGCGACCTGCGCACCACCCTCTCTGATCTCGGTGACTGCCATGCTCAGCGCTGCGATTTCCTGGGCGATCGAGCCTGAAACTGTCGCGGTTTGACTGATCTGCTCCCCGGCGGTCGTCACTCCCTCCGAGGCTCGTGCGATGTTGTTGGCAACATCCTTGGTAACCGCCGCTTGCTGCTCGATGGCGGCCGCGATGGTAGCGACGATATCGCCCACCTGTCCGATGATGTTCGAGACGGCTTCGATATCCGTGACAGCTCCGCTCGCCGAGGTCTGCACATCGTGAATCTTGGCCCTGATGTCCTCGGTGGCCGCCGCGGTCTGCCGAGCCAATTCCTTGATCTCGTTGGCCACCACGGCAAAGCCCTTACCGGACGTTCCGGCGCGCGCTGCCTCGATGGTCGCGTTGAGCGCCAGCAGGTTGGTCTGGGCCGAGATGCTGGTGATGCTTTCGGTCACCTTGCCAATCTCCTTCGCGGCATGCCCCAATTGTTGCATGAGCAAGGAAGCCGATTGTGCCTGGGCTGTCGCCTGACTGCTGATGGCACGAGCCCTTTCTGAGCTGGCCGCGATCTCGCCAACCGTGACGCTCATCTGAGCCGTGGCGCCACTGACCGAGACGAGATTGGTCGAGGCTTCGCTCATGCTCGTCGCCAAACCGGCAGTGTTGGCGCTGGCCTCTTCCGCTGCTGCGGCCACGCTGGTGGCTTTCTCGGAAACCTTGTTGACCCCGAGTGCCGTCAGACCCGAGATTCTGCTCAAATTCACCGATGAGCTGGACAACGTCTCGACCCCTTGGCCAATGTCGTGCAGCAGCCCCCGCAGGCTGGCTGACATGGCCTGCGCCGCCTGCCCCAAGGTTCCGATCTCGTCTGTCCTGGCGCACAGCTGGGCTTCTACGTCACAGGTGGTATCGCCCTGGCCGATCCTGTGCATCACATCGGCAATGCTGCCCACCGGGGCAAGCGCCCTGCGAATGGAGATGTAGGCGGTCAAGCTGACCACGAAGGAGCACAGGAGGGCAAGCAGCAACAGCACATTTCGCAGCCCGCGTAGCTCGCGATAGAGTTCGTCGGTGTAGCTGCTGGTCGCAATGATCCAGTCCCAGGGTTGGTAGTAGGCGAGTGATGCTATCTTGCGGCGAGGACGCGTTTCGCCCAGCCCCTTGTTTATCCACGCGTATTCGACGATGCCCGCCTTCAGCTTCACGAACTCCTTAATAAGCTCGTGCCCGTCGCCATCCTTGGCATCGAGAATATTTTGACCTTCCAAGGTGGGGTGGATGATGGCGTTACCCAGGCTATCGATGACGAAGGCATAGCCGCTTTTCGCAATTCTGATTTCGTGAATGAGCTTCTTGAGGTCGTGCAGGGGCTCCTCGATCTCGAACCCAATGAAGTAGATGCCGACCACCGCGCCGGTCTTGTCGGTGAACGGTTCATAGCGGGTCATGTAGTCGCGACCGAAGAGATGTGCCTTTCCCGTGTAGTCGCGGTTCTCGATCAAAGAGGTAAATGCCGGGTGTTTGTGGTCAAGGCGAGTGCCCACGGCCCGGGTACCATCCTCCTTCTTCAAGGACGTGCTGATGCGAATGAATTCGTCGTCCCGGCGTGCAAAGATCGTGGCCACGGATTTGTCCCCGGTCTCGCGGGTGAACGCGTCCACCTGTGTGAAGTTGTCGTTCACCACTAAACCCCCGGCCCTGAGGACGGGCGTGGTCTCTACGCCGACCTTCGCGGTCTTGCCCGGATCCACCGTGATGCCGTCTGGAAACTTGCCCTTGAGGCAACCGATAAGCTGCAAGGCGGAATACTTGCTGCTGCGGTCGAACCTTTGGACTACGTCCCTAAGCAGATTCGTTTGCTCCATCAGGTCGGCTTCGAATCGCTTCGTGAACGGCGCCTGATTGCCCCAATAGGCGACCAGCGTGCCCAGCAGGAAGATGCCAGCAGCCGCCGACGAAACCAGCAAGGCCAGCCGGGCCGACATAGAACGCCGGGAAGTCTCTCGGGATTGGTGGCGGTCGGGCGCGAAGCCTCTTCTCATCGGAAATGTCTCCTTCTGTTATCGGCAGCGCGCAATTGCATCTTGAGACCGAGAATGGCAGCGTTGCCTGCCCAAACCGCGCGCGTGTCGCAGTCGCCGATAGTCGATGGCTCCCTTGTCTATCAAGCGGCCGTTCGACTTGCCAACAAGGAATCCTCGACCATCATCGGCTTTGTCTCAGCCATGGCGGCCTACGGCACCTCGCGACCTTTTGGGTGCTCGCCAGCTTTGGCCCAGGAGCCAGCCACCGGTGGGGCCGTCGATTGGCCAGCTCCTGACTGATGCACCTCGATCCTACTGAACTGCTGGCAGGAGCATCGCCCCCGTGGCAGTGGACATGCCGAGCGGGAATTCACCGATCGACCGGGACAGACTGCGTGGTCGCGCCGGTCATGACATTCTTGCAAATGACAGTGCCCGGTTGCCCCACACCCGAGGAGCCGAGCGAACATAGCTGACTGCCGTCTTCTGTCGATGCTTGAGTGCTGGAGGTAGCGGCGAGCAGACCAATGGCTGCAACACACGACTGCAACGTGTGACTAAACGTATGAGTTCTCATGGGTCACGTTCCTTTCCTGGTTACGCGGTCCACCCGACCCTTTGGGTGGATGCCGCGGTTTCCCCTGCATACGCAGCTCGCCCAGAAACGGTTACCCGGAATCCCGCCAAAATCCTTCGGGACTTGGGTGGAGAGCAGACTCATCGTCCCGTAGGCTTTGCGCGAGAAGGAGGTTCGCATGTCCGACGCCACGCTTGAATTCTCGACGCTGAGTGGCGATACGAAGCGTCTTACCGATACCGAGTTTCAAGCATTCCGCGCGAGTTTCCGCGGCGCCATCTTGCAGCCCGCCGACCCGTCCTACGAGCCAGCGCGACATGTGTGGAATGCGATGATCGATCGCAGGCCGACGCTCATCGCACGTTGCACTGGCACGGCCGACGTGGTCGCCGCGGTCCGCTTCGCCAAGACCCACAGATTGCTGAATTCGGTGCGCGGCGGTGGCCACAACATCGCTGGGCTGGCGGTGTGCGACCGCGGCCTCGTCATCGACCTGTCGCCGATGCGTGGTGTTTGGGTGGACGAGATCGGGCAGACGGTGCGTGCGCAGGCCGGTTGCACCCTGGCTGATGTCGACCGCGAAACCCAGCTTTATGGTCAGGCCGCGGTACTGGGATTCGTTTCCGCGACGGGCATTGCCGGGCTCACCACCGGGGGCGGCTTCGGTTGGCTCACCCGACGCGCGGGATGGACCTGCGACAATCTACGCTGGATGGAAGTGGTGACCGCCGATAGCTCGGTGGTGCGGGCGAGCGAATCCGAAAACAGCGAGCTCTTTTGGTGTTTGCGCGGCGGTGGCGGCAACTTCGGCATCGTGACCTGCTTCGAATTCCGCACCCTCGCGGTCGGCCCCGAGGTGATGGCGGGGGCGGTGGCCTTTCGTGGCGAAGACGCACGCGAGGCGCTGATGTTCTTTCGAGAATTCACCGCCAGCTCGCCGCGCGAGCTCACCTGCGCCACCGTCCTGCGACGAGCGCCGCCCGCTCCCTGGCTGCCCAAGGAGATTCACGGCAAGCTCGTGCTGATTGTGGTCGCGGTCTACACCGGGTCCAAGGACGCAGGACAGAAGATCGTCTCGCCCATCAAGTCCTTGGGCAAGCCGGTGGCCGACATCCTCGTGCCTCGTCCTTACGCGCAGATGCAGACCTTGCTCGACGCCACGCAACCGTTCGGCCGGCGCAACTACTGGAAGAGCGATTATCTGCCCGCCATCGAGCCCGGTCTCATCGACGTGTATCTCTCGGCGGCAGAGCGGATCCCATCGCCGCACACCGGGCTCATCTTCTTCCAGATTGGCGGTGCGCTCAACGATCTCCCCGCGGACCATTCGCCCGCGGGGAACCGCGACGCCAAGTACGTCGCCAATGTGGCATCATCCTGGGAACAGCCGGCCGACGATGCCGCCAACCTCGCGTGGACGCGCGAAACCTGGCAAGCCCTGCATCCCTTCTCCACGGGCGGGGCGTACATCAACTTCATGACCGAGGACGAGGGCGTCGACCGAACCCGTAACGCCTACGGCAAAGACATTCTCGCGCGCCTTGCAACTCTCAAACACAAATACGATCCGGACGCCCTGTTCAGGCATACCAAGCGGGTCGCGATCTGAATCTCCTGACAGGGCCTTCAGGTGACGCTCACCGTCTGCGCGGTCGTCTGCGTGGCGATGTCCGTCGTGGCGGCGGTCGCCCTGCGCCGCACGGCTGAGCCGGATACATGCGACACTCCCGCTCAAAGTCGCCAGACGCCGCCGTACCAGCCGTATCCCTGATTGCGCGAGCTAGGTTTGCCCTGCGGCCTCGACGATGCCGGGGCACTAGGCGCAATGCCGTTCGGTTAGCAGTTCGATAACGCTTATCGTCTGGTTTTGCGGGTAAATGGGAGCAAGGGGGACATCGAGGCTCAGCGGAGGGAAGGTTGCCCTCACCCCAGCCCCGAAGGGAAGAGGGGCCGGGGGTGAGGGTTATTCATCCTGAGTTGTCCGTGCGATTCTCGCTGGGTTCCCTGCCTCGAAGCCTGCGCAACTGGAACCGCCCTTCGCTGACGTTTGGGCTTAACCGAACGGCATTGGCACTAGGCGTGCACTAGGCGCCGAATGCTTCGGAGGCTTCCGTGCAGGCGCGCCCCCTGACCAGTTGTGCTTCGTCTCCGACGACAATCTCGCCGCCCTCGATGACGAAGCAATTGAGGGCAAGCTTGCCTTCGAAGCGACGGTAGATCTCGCGCGTGATGTTCTTGTCCTGAACCAACGTGTCTGGGTGGAACGATGTCATGATGCAGCGTAGGCGGAGGTCTTGGACGCCGATGAGTACCTTGCCTATCCGCAGGCACGCGCCAGGCCAACTGCGCTCGTCCAGACCGTCGACCCCGCCTACTACGATGTTGGGTCGCAATCGGCGATAGTCGTGACCAAAGGCCGCGATGGAACCATCCGTGGCCACCAGCAACGGCAGTACATCGAAACGCTCGGGGCCCTCGTAGCGAACCAGCCTGGCGCCTTTTCCGGCGATGTCCTCGATCTCGGCGTCAACTTCGGGACTCTGCCAGGGGCGGCCATCGACGGTGATGGTGCCTTTTGCATCCGACACCGCCTTGTGGCCGAGAAAGCGTGGGTGCGATCGGGACGTCACCACTCGGCCGCGCGCGTCTTCGACATGCACGAGGCGATCCCCTTCGATGCCGAGCGGTCCGATCGCAGCTCGTTGCAGCTCTTCCCCGGCCATGGTCTTGACCGGGTATCGCCAGATGTGCGTAACCGTCATTGACCTGCAAGTATAGCCGCCGCCGCAGTTCAGCCCAGCCGCAGGAGCAACATGTTGCCGAAGGCGCCCTGATGGGTCGCGACGTGCACGAACCCGAGCTTCTCAAGCACGCGCAGCGAAGCCGCGTTGACCACGTCTACACCTGCGAAGATCGGCGTCGGCCAGGATTGCGTGCGCGCGGCGGCGATGGACGCTCGGGCCATCTCAGTGGCGTAGCCACGCCGGGCAAACCGCTCGAAGAGCGCGAACGCCAGCTCGGGCTCTGGATGGACTGGATCGGCAGCGAGTACCTCCAGAAAGCCGCAAAAGCCCACCAGTTGGTCCGACTCCCGTTCGCAGGCCAACCATAGTCCGACGCCATGCCTCTCGAATAGAGCCTCGCTCTCGCGGATCCTCTCCGCGCACCACTCCGGCGGATAAAGGACGCCATCCATCATGTACCTCCGCACGTACTCGTCCTGCACGAGCGAGACGAATGCGTCGAGATCGTTCAACGTGACCGCCCGGTACTTCAACCGCTCGGAGACCATGGGTGAATGTCGTAGATTTGGACCATCAAGGCGACTCGACCGTGACTGCGGCGGCGACCAGAATATTGAGATATCCCCAGAGGGTCAGGATGACGAGCCCGATCTTGGTCCGCTTCATGGGCAAAGCTTCCCACGGTCGGCTCCGGAAGCCATGCCACCGGCTATCATGGCGGCCTGTGGGTCCTTCTCGCGCCACGGTCCGAGGAGCAGCGCCGCTGGGCGCGCACGAAAAGCACGGGCACCCGTCAGGGAAGCTCAAGTCCTCTAGAGATCGGTCGATTCCTTTTGAACCAAGCGGCTGGCTACCACAGGAGGGTGCAGTGAAGGCAACAGATTTCGATTTCACCAAGGATCTCGGTTTCGATCCGAAGACTGGATACACCACATTCGGGGGCTCGCGGGTTCTCATCTACGACGCCAACGCGATCGGCTTGCTCAGGCAGAACCTGATCGAGCAGCTCGGCTGGGACAGGGCCAGGTACTTCTTCCTGCGCCTTGGATTCCAGAATGGTTACTCGGACTTTCTCCAGATGAAGGTCAACTACACCTTCGACACGGACATGGATCTCCTGGCATCCGGCCCCGTCATCCATACCTGGGAAGGCATCGTGCACGCGGCCCCAAAGGAAATAGCCTTCGACCGCGCCAAGGGAACCTTCTATTTCACCGGGGTGTGGGCGAATTCCTTCGAGGCCGAGCAACACCTCAGCCACAACCACAACGCCAAGGAGCCGGTCTGTTGGAGCGTGATGGGCTACGCCACCGGATGGTGCACGGCCTTCTTCGGCAAGCCCGTGATTGCCATCGAACCGGTGTGCAAAGGCAAGGGCGATGCATGCTGCGAGTGGAAGATTCAACCCCCCGACGCCTGGGGTGCAGAAGCCAAGGTTTACTTGGACGCCTACGCGTCGCTCTTGCAGGAGGTCGGTCATCATGGCTGATAAGCTGCTCAAGCTCTACAAATTCGCGCAAGACGAGGGCGGTGCCATCGCCAAAGTGAGGCTTGCCATGGCCACGAAGATGCCATCCAACAAGGCCGCAACCGAACCGGACTCGAAGGAAAACATCGCCCTGCTGAGTAAGGCCATTAAGGAAATCGTGGGCAAAGACGCGCCAGTCTTCTAGCAAGAGCGCTCCGGGACCTGCGGAAGCACTCCAGGACGGCCGCCATCGGCGGGGCTGCGTCCACCACCACGAAGCGGGACGTGGGATAGCAGCGTGACCCTGTGCGCCCAACAATCGATCGCCGCCGCCAAGGCCGTCAGTCGAAGCCGATCTGTCTCGCACCCTGGCGCATGAGCTTCGTCAGGTCGGGCGTGAAGCGGAAGGCCCGCAAGAACTCCCCGATATCGTAGCTTGGCGAGCGGTCGCGGATGCGCGCTACCAGCGCGCGGGCCGGGTCGCGGCGATCGACCAGCGCAAGGCTGGTCGCCGCGATAGCCAGGATGTGCACGTGGGCGTTGGGGCGGCGGGTTGCCTTGACCGCCCACTCGGCGGCTTGATCTCGCTCGCCGAGCCGCATGTGTGCCAATGCCCGGCTGGCCAGCATTGCGAACTGCAGCGGATCGAAAGGACTCAATTGGCGGGAGTAGTCGGTGGCATCGATGGCGGCCTTCGGATCGCCCGATTGGGCATAGACGAAACCCAAGGTGTAGTGACCGAGGGCATAGCTCGGGCTCAGGTCCACGCTGCGTTCGAGCTCGGCAATGGATTCGCCCGCCTCTCCCTGAAGCCAGAGCGCGCGCCCCATGGCCCAGTGGGCGGCCGGGTCGCGGTCATCTGCGGCCAGACTGTGGCCGGCGGTCTCGAGCGCGAGCGCCGTTTCCCGTTCGCGGTCGAGCTTGAGGCCAAGGAAGACGTTCTGAAAGTGGGTGAACGACAGCCCCGCATGTGCGCGCGCGAAAGTCGGATCTAGCTTAAGCGCCGAGCGAAAGAATTCCCCCGCCAAGTCGTTGTCGGATGCGGTGAATAGGTACATGTGCCAGAGGCCGCGATGGTAGGCGTCCCAGGCGCCAAGCGAGCTCGGCAACTTGGCTACGGCGCGTTTGCGTTCAACTTGCTCGATTTGCTCTGAAATGGCCGCAACGATGCGGTTCATAACCGCGTCGACGGAGTCCAGCGCTTCGGCCACTGCCCCGTCGGTTTGGTCGGCCCACAAGATGCCGCCGTCGCGTGTCTCGGCGAGCTCGACGTGGATCACCATCCGTTCGCCGAGATAACGAACGGTCCCACTCACCACGTACTCGACGTTCAAGACCCGGCCCGCCTCGCTGGCATCCATCCCGCGCGCGCTCGCGACATAGGATGTGCCACGTGCGATCACGAACAAAACACGCAACTTTGCCAGCCGCGTAATAATGTCCTCCGTCAGCCCGTTGGCCACCTGGTCCAAAGCGGGCGTCGCCGCCAGGAATGGCATGACGAACACCGAGCCGGGGCGCGTCGGGTGCGCGTTTGTCGTCGCCGTCGTAGCGCTGGACACGATCTGGATCTGCGCGGGCGTTGGGGCCGCGGTCATGGTCGCATGCTTGGCTGCGGCCTTGGTCGCTTGCCAGGCGACTCGCAGAGGCGCCCAGTCAAGGCCTTCTTGTTCGAAGGCGCGAATCGTCCGGTTGAGGTGATCTTCGGCATCGTGAAGGCGTCCGCACTTCGCCAGCTCGTCGAGCATCGCCTTGTGCGGATGTGCATCGAAGGGCGCGAGCTGCAGCCAAGCATCGAGTGCGCGAAACACTTCGCTCGACCCGGGGAGCGAACGCCGAACCATCTCGCTCAAAATTGCGACGTGTGCAGCGCGATAGCGCTGTCTTTGGGCAACCAGCCATCCGCTGAGCTCAGGAGCGTCCAGCTCAAGACCATCGAGAAAATCACCCGCGAAGAGATCGGCAACCTCGGCCAAGCGCTCCGTCGTGGACTGCCCCACCCCTTCGCGCACAAGACGATCGACCTCGATGGCATCGACAAGACAGTCCGACAGATCGAGCGAAACCTGCGACTGGGTCGCCACAACCACGCGGCGCCGCTCATCGTCGTCAAGGACGGCGCGCAGCCTGCTTAGACACCAGCGCAGCTCCCCACGGGGATCGTTCGGGACATCCCACAATAGATCGCACAGCCGCGAACGCGGCTTGGGCGAAGACTCGATGGCCAGGAAGGCCAGTAGCGCGCGCACCTTGCGCGAGCGGGGCAGAAGCACCTCGGCACCGTCGCGAATTACCCGGACGGTTCCGAGCAGGTGGATATGCAGGTGCGCACCCATGCCGCTGTTGGATGTCGCTGCCAGCGTAGAGATGCGCTCATTTTCCACGCCGCGTACCACGGTTGTTCCCACGCGGGTTGGGGAATGTGAGGCCAGGAGGAAACACACATGAACCACATCGTCCAACCACACAATGAAAAGGCCCAGTCCGTCTGGAATTCTCCGGCTGGTCGCTACAACGAAATCAGCCGCAGCATCGCCGATGCCATCGATCACGCGGTCGAGCGCTTGCAGCCGAGACCGGACGAACACATCCTAGATCTCGCTACCGGCACTGGCTGGTGCTCGCGCGTGATTGCGCAGCGTTTCGCCGGCGTCAAGGTCATCGGCACCGACATCGCCGACCGGATGCTCGATTATGCCCGATCGGTGGCGGAGAAGCAGACGCTGGCCATCGAGTATCGGCAAGCCGATGCTGAGCAACTTCCCTTCGCGGATGGTGCTTTCGACGCCGTGATCTCGACCTTCGGCGTGATGTTCGCCACGCAACCGGAAGCAGCCGCCGCCGAGCTGGCTCGCGTCGTCAGGCCAGGAGGAAGGGTCGTGCTGGCGACGTGGAAGCCCGACAGCAATGTCTTTCGAATGTTCGGACTGATGAAGAAATTCATGACGCCACCCTCTTCGCAGCAAAGCCCTCCGTCGCCCTTCGAGTGGGGCAAGGTCGAACGCATCCAGCAACTGCTCGGCGGAAGCTTCGCCCTCCGCTTCGAGGAAGGCACCAACCGATTCCGTTATGGCTCGGGCGAGCAAGCTTGGACCCTCTGGCTGAACCACTACGGGCCCACGCAATGGCTGGCCCAGAACCTCGACCGCGGCGGCCGAGAGGCTTTCCGGCGCGACATGATCGCCTGGCACGAGACCTTCACAAGCAGCCTCGGCTACGAGCAACCGCGTGACTACCTCATTACCCGCGCCGATCGGCGAGCAGACTAAGTACCCAACCAACAACCATCAACCAACGACGAAAGAAAGGATAACCAACATGCAAAACGCAATCATCACCGGCGCACTCACGCTGGTCGCCGCCACAACGCCCGCGCCGGCTGCGTCCGCGACAAAGAAGTTGTTCCTCGACGTTCACGACGTCGGCAAGGGCAAGGTCACTGCAAAGGACGTGTCCAATGCCCATAAGCAAGACTTGGCCACGCAAGGCACTTACGGCGTCGACTTCAAGGCTTACTGGGTCGACGAGAAGGCTGGCAGGATCTACTGCCTCGCCGAGGCCCCGTCCGCCGAGGCAACCCATGCCGTGCACCAGAAAGCGCACGGACTGGTGGCTAGCAAGATCATGGAGGTCACCGCCGACAACATGAACTGGATGCCCACGCCCGGTATGAAACTGTACATGGACATTCATCACCTTGGCCCGGGTAAGGTCACGGCCAAGGACGTTGCCAGTGCCCACCAAAGAGACCTGGAAGTCGGCCACAAGCACAGCGTGAAGTACCTCAACTACTGGCTCGACGAGAAGAGCGGCACGGTCATGTGCCTCTCCGAGGCCCCCAGCGCCGAGGCTGCCATCGACGTACACCGGGAGGCACATGGTCTCATCCCGGATTCGATCGAAGAAGTTACTGAGGGCCGGTAGTAAGCTGCAACTGGCGCCGCCGGTCAGAATTACGGTCATGTTTCGAGCGACGAGCCGCCCGAGGAGCAACGCCGCCGGCCGGGATGGATCGGCAGCCCAAACGTGACTGGAATTCTGACCGGCGGCACTAGATAGTGTAGGTTTTTCGCATGAGCACGCCCGATTCTTGCAATCCGCTTTCCGGCCCGCAGCCCTGGGATCTGGTGGCCGACGCCTATGTCGACGTCGCCATGCCATTGCTTGGGCTCTTTGGCGAGGTGGCTATCGAGCGGGCGGGGATTGGGCCAGACATGCGAGTAGTGGACGTGGCGACTGGTCCGGGAACAGTTGCGTGCCGGGTGGCGAAAATGGCAGCGAGTGTGGACGCCATCGACTTTTCCCCGGAGATGGTTGCGCGTTGCCGGGCACGGGCGGCAACGCTTGACTTGCGCAATGTCACAGTCGTCCAGGGCGATGGGCAGTCGTTGCCGTATGCAGATGGAAGATTCGATCTGGGTTTTTCCATGTTCGGTCTGATGTTCTTTCCGGACCGGCCGTGCGGCTTTCGTGAGCTTTGCCGAGTTCTGCGGCCCGGTGGCCGCGCCTTCGTCACCAGCTGGGCGTCGGTGGATAAGTCTCCGCTCATGCTAGCGCGGATCGCAGCCTGGAAGGCCGCCGATCCAAGCGCACCGTCGCCGCAAAAGAATGTCATGACCTTGGAGAATCCCGAGCTCTTTGCCAGTGAGATGAGGGCGGCGGGCTTTGTGGATGTGGCTGTCGAACCGGTCTATCGCGACCGCGAGTTTCGCAATCTGGATGAGCTGTGCGAGGGTACCACCCGGGGCAACGCTCCCTTCGAGATCGTCCGACTGGAGATTGGCGAACAGGAATGGCGCCACCGGGTGGACATCATGCGGGACTACCTCGACGCTCACTACGGCCCTTTCCCGCTGCGCTTGGGCTCCACGGCCCACATCGGGCAGGGGCGCAAGCCGGATCGTTCGTCGCGGGCGTGATGACGGCCCAGGATGGGCACGGACACGGCACCCACGTCACGGGAACTGCGTGTGGCCCAAGGGCCCCGCTTGGCCGCATGCTACGTTGCCATTGCCCTGGCCCAGATACCGTCGGGGCCGAGAAGGTCATCCGCCAAGTGCGCTGGCCCGAACCCTAGCGCACGAATCAACTCTGCGCAGGGCCACTCAATGCGGTCGTCTCCATAGGGACTGATCGGTGGCCTCAATCGTCCGATTTGTTGCCGCATTGTAACGAACAGGCAAACGGAACGTGGGATTGATCTGCGGAAGCAGGAACAACCAGGCAGACCTGAGGAACCTGCAAGACCACCAGTCCGCTCGCGATCGAGCAGCACCCCGCGCCACCTGGGTTCAGCAAGCCGAAAAGGCCTCACCTGACGCGGCAAACGGCGTTTGTCACGCAACTGACACAGGTCACTGGCAGTTCCGTCGCTAATTTCAGGAGAAAGATCAGGAGGCCCACGTGGCTGAAGCAAGCAGCGTATTTGCAGAGGTTGGAATTGCGCCCGTGCAGGGCGCGCATGCGGTCCACGCAAAAATGGCCAAGGGCCCGGGCCGGCTGGGCATGGCGATCTTTGGCGCGGCGCTCGTCACGGGCATCGCCTACGCGGGTTTCCACCTTCTTTCCGATCTCTCGCACGTTCATTCGACGTCCATTTTCCCGTTCGTTCTCCTCGGCCTCGCGCTCATGGTCGCGTTGGGGTTCGAGTTCGTGAACGGTTTTCACGACACCGCGAACGCGGTGGCCACGGTCATCTATACCCACACGCTCGACCCGCACGTGGCGGTGGTGTGGTCGGGCTTCTGGAATTTCCTTGGCGTGGTCCTCTCGACCGGGGGCGTGGCATTCGGCATCATTTCGCTCTTGCCCGTCGAGCTGATTCTCCAGGTGGGCAGCGGCGCCGGCTTTGCCATGGTGTTCGCGCTACTGGCAGCCGCCATCATTTGGAATCTTGGAACCTGGTACTTCGGACTGCCGTCCTCGAGCTCGCACACCCTCATTGGCTCGATCATCGGAGTCGGTATCGCCAACCAATTCGTCAATTCCGGCGTGGCTACCAGTGGCGTCGACTGGAAGCAAGCCATGAACATCGGACGCACGCTGCTGATTTCACCCATTGTTGGCTTCGTCTGCGCCGCCGGTCTTCTCCTCCTGCTCAGAAAGATCATTCCCAGCAAGCAGCTCTACACCGCACCCGAAGGCAGCCAGCCGCCGCCATTCTGGATCCGCGGCCTTTTGCTTCTGACCTGCACGGGCGTCAGCTTCGCCCATGGCTCGAACGACGGTCAGAAGGGCATGGGGCTCATCATGCTGATCCTCATCGGTACCGTGCCCACGGCCTACGCGCTTAATCACGCGGTTTCGTCGCGTGAATCCCTGGACTTTGTCGCCGTCTCGGCGCAGGCCACGGAGACCCTGGGACACTACACGAAAGGCGTGGCGGCGCCCGCCGACGCCCGGGCCGCTGTGCAGGAATACGTACGCACCCGCACGCTCCAGCCAGCCACCTTGCCCGCGCTGCAGAAGCTGGTCGGCGACGTGGGCAAAGACATGGCCAGGTTCAAAGAGCTCAAGAACGTTCCGGTGGGAGAAACGAGAAACTTCCGCAACGATCTGTACCTCATTGGCGAAGATCTACGATTGCTCGAAAAATCGCAACAGCTCACCATCGGCGCCGCCGACCGAGATGTGCTTGGTAACTATAAAAAGCACACGGACAAGGCCACCAAGTTTATTCCAGGCTGGGTCAAGGTCGCTGTGGCCATTGCCCTAGGCCTAGGTACCATGATTGGGTGGAAACGCATTGTCGTGACCGTCGGCGAGCGCATCGGCAAGGATCATCTGACCTACGCGCAGGGCGCTTGTGCCGAGCTCACTGCCATGGCGACCATCGGTGCCGCGGACGTCTTTGGCCTACCCGTGAGCACCACCCACGTCCTATCGTCCGGCGTTGCCGGGACCATGGCCGCCAACCACTCAGGGTTGCAGCTCTCGACGGTTCGCAATCTCCTGATGGCATGGGTGCTTACGTTGCCTGCATCCATCCTTCTTGCGGGCAGCCTGTTCTGGTTGTTCAGCAAAATCGGCTGACACGGAGGACACACGCCAACATGGGCGAATCCAACGACGGCGCCAAGCAGTGGCTGGAAGACGAGCTGGAAGACAACCTGGCCGAGGAGTACGAGCTCGAGCTCTCGGACACGCCAGTCGCCAAGGAAATTGGGCGAGTTTACAAGAAGGACCATCCCAAGACTCTCGACAACAAGGAGTACTTTCGCCATCTGCTGGCGCTGCAATCCGAGCTGATCAAGCTGCAAACCTGGGTCGGGCATACAGGCGCCAAGATCATGGTGCTGTTCGAAGGCCGCGATTCGGCCGGCAAGGGCGGCGTGATCAAACGCATTACCCAGCGGCTGAACCCCCGCGTTTGCCGCGTTGTCGCGTTGCCGGCGCCCAGCCAGCGCGAACAGACGCAATGGTATTTCCAGCGCTACGTCGCGCATCTTCCGGCGGCTGGCGAAATCGTCTTGTTCGATCGCTCATGGTACAACCGCGCAGGCGTTGAACGCGTGATGGGGTTTGCGACGACCGATCAGGTCGAACAATTCTTCAAGGACGTGCCCGAGTTCGAGCGGATGCTCGTGCGCTCTGGCATCCTGCTACTGAAGTATTGGTTCTCGATTTCAGACGAAGAGCAACAGTTGCGCTTTCTCATGCGCATTCACGATCCGATGCGGCAGTGGAAGCTGAGTCCCATGGATCTGGAATCGCGCGTTCGGTGGGAGGACTACACGCGGGCCAAGGAAGAGATGATTGAGCGCACCCACACGCTGGAAGCGCGTTGGCACATCGTCGAGGCAAACGACAAACGGCGCGCACGGCTCAACTGCATCGATCACCTGATCAAGCAAATACCCTACGCCGAGGTTCCACACAAACAGGTCACGCTCCCAGAGCGCGTATTTCATCCCAACTACGAGCGAAGAGCCTTGCCCGCCGAGTTGTTCGTGCCGAGGATCTACGGCTGACGTGCCCGCTACTATCACGCCGGTGCATCATCCGGCGCTCCGCCGGTCCGGGCGATGTCCTCGGTCCTTATCTTGTCTAGCTTCATCCCGCGCACGCGCTTGGCCATCGACAAAAAGAGCTCGTCCAAGGGTGGCGGGGCGCCCTTGAGAAAGCGCAGGGGATTCACGCGCGCCACGACGAAATTGCGCAAGTAAGGGCTGTTCATCCCGCGCGCCTTCAATGCGTCCACGGCGCCGGTCACGGCTTCGTCGAAATCGAGCACGAGACCGGCGCGGCGCTCGCGCTCGTCGATGGTCTCGGCCAGCACGCCTTCGATCCACTGGTCGACCTTGCGCAAGATGGGGTGATAGGCCCCGCCCGAGAGGCGGCCACGCCTCTCGTACGCAAAACCCAGCGTAACCAGCGCCGGGTCCTCCAGCTCGAGCGCGAAGTCCTCCTCGCTGGCCTGTCCGCCCGGTGACGACGCAGCCAGATCGCGGTACATGCGACGAGCGCTCTGCGCCTTCTCGCGCAGGTTGTGCGCCTTCTCGATGTTGAGGGCCAATATCTGGTAGGCGACAGCGCGCTCGGGCACCAGCAGGGCCACAATGGTCTTGGCATCCAGCTCCTTCATGGCCGTCAGCCGGTGATAGCCATTGGGCGTCCAGTAGTGTCCGTCGGGGCCGACTTCGCGCACGACGATGATCGGATCGAGGAAGCGCTTGGTCTTGTCCATGGCAAGCGTCAGGCGACGCACATGCGCGTCCGAGATGTCGCGCTGAAACGGGGTCGGAACGATCTGCGCGACCGGCAGTGCCACCAGAAACAGTGCATGCCCGCCCAAGGGCTCGCGGTACGCGGCCAGCACGCGTCCACCATCCTCGACCACGGACGCGGCCAGAGCCGCCAGCTCGGGAGGCAGCGCCTCCAGCGCCAAATCGGCGGGACCCAGGGTGGTCGGTTTCACCTTCACGCCGCGACGCCGACGTGGCGTGCCAGCCTTCACGGATTTCTTCGTCGTGGGCATGTCGCAAGTATAGGCTGACATGTCCGATCGGGCCGTGGCCTCGCCAATAGCGTCGTTCACTTTTTGATCGGGTCACCCGCCGGGGCTCCTGCACTCTGGCTGCCGTAGTGCTACCCTCACGCGCCCGGCATGATCGACACCACCAACCTAGCCAAGGAATACGGCGCACGCGTTCTATTCGAAGACGTGACCCTGCAGCTCAACGCGGGGTCGCGTTATGGGCTGGTGGGCGCCAACGGCTCGGGCAAGACCACCTTTCTTCGCCTCTTGGCCGGCGACGAGGAGCCCTCGCACGGCATTTTCAACCTGGCCAAGCGCGCGCGCCTGGGCGTGCTTCGCCAGGACCGATTTCTCGACGATGACGCGATCATTTTAGACCTGGCCATGCGCGGCGACGCCGTGGTGTGGGAGGCGCTGGCCGAACAGCGGCGAATCGGTGAAGAGGGACATCATGATCCCGGGCGGATTAGCGATCTCGAGGACACCATCTCCGCCCATGACGGCTACACGTTGCAAGCGCGTGCCACCGAAGTGCTGGTGGGTCTGGGCATCCCGATGGCGGTGCATCGCTCGCCGCTGTCGACGCTGTCCGGCGGGTTCAAGCTGCGCGTACTGCTGGCGCAAGTTCTGATCGGCGGTGCGGACATCCTCCTGCTCGACGAACCAACCAACCACCTCGACATCCTCACCATCCGTTGGCTGGAGAAGTTCCTGGCCAACTACGCCGGCTGCGCGGTCATCATCTCGCACGACCAGCGTTTCCTCGACAACGTGACCAGCCACACCCTGGACGTCGACTACCGCACCATCACCTTGTACACCGGCAGCTATTCCACCTTCGTGGTGGACAAGGCCGCCATTCGCGAGCGCAAGGAAGCCACCATCGCACGTGCCGAGGAAGAAATCGCACGCAAGCGCGCCTGGGTCGAGCGCTTCGGCGCCAAGAACACCAAGGCGACCCAGGCGCAGAGTCGATTGAAGCAGATAGACCGCATCGAGGTGGAAGAGCTGGTGGGCAGCTCGCGCCGTGCGCCCATGCTGCGTTTCGAAGCAGAGCGCCCGAGCGGCCGGGATGTGCTGGCCATCGAGAACCTGTCCAAGGCCTACGGCGATCATCGCGTGCTTTCGGACGTGAACCTGGTTCTGCGCCGAGGCGAACGCATCGGCATCATCGGTCCCAACGGCCTCGGCAAGTCCACGCTGCTCAAGATCTTGGTGCGCCGCCTGGCCGCCGACACCGGACGGGCGCACTGGGGCCACGAGGTGCGCTTCGGCTACTTTCCCCAGGACCATCGCGAGATCCTGGACGACGCGGATGCTACGCCCCTCGGTCTGCTCGATCGCGCCTGCCCAGGAGCGAGCCCAACCTTCGTGCGCAGTCACCTCGGCCGAGTGCTGTTCTCGGGCGAGGACGTGCAAAAACGAGTTGGCCTGCTCTCGGGCGGCGAAGCCGCGCGCCTCATCTTCGCCCTGCTCATCGTGCAAAGACCCAACGTGCTCGTGCTCGACGAGCCCACCAACCACCTGGACCTGGAAGCCATCGGCGCCCTCATCGAGGGCCTGAAAAACTACCCCGGCACGGTTCTCTTCGTTTCGCACGACCGCTGGTTCGTGTCCGAGCTGGCCACGCGCATCGTGGAGATCACGCCGGACGGCCCGCGTGATTTTCCTGGCACCTACACGGAGTACCTCGCCAGGTGCGGCGACGATCACCTGGATGCGGATGCGGTGGTCGAGAAGGCCAAACGCTCGCGCCAGGAAGGCCCTGGCTCGCTCAACTCGCCCAACGCCACCGACTGGGAAGAGAAAAAGCGTCGCCGCAATCGACTGGTCCAGCTACCCAAGCGCCGCGACCAGGTGCTGTCGGAAATCGAAGCTGCCGAAAGCCGCAAGCAAGCCATCACCGATCTGTACTGCACGCCCGGCTTCTTCGAGCGCACCAGCAAAGACGACGTCGCGGCGCTTGCGCAGGAACAAGCAGGCCTCGGCCCGCGCATCGAAGCGCTGCTTGAAGAATGGGAAGCCCTGGAGAAGGAGATCGCGGAAATCGAAGGCGGATAGCTGGCCGCGCGACCGCGTCGACAGGAGCGACGACAGTCATTCTCCGCTATGCTGGCGAGATGCACGTCCCGTTTCCAGGGGAGCTGGCGGCGCTCGGCGCGGCCGTATGCTGGTCGCTCACGCCCTTTGTCTTCGAGTCGGCGGGCAAGCGCGTGGGTTCCCTGGTCGTCAACCTCCTGCGACTGCTCATCGGGGTCGCCCTCCTCGGGGCCATCGGGCTCGGCCGCCGCGGCATGGCCCTGCCGCTCGATGCTTCGCCCGCGGCCTGGCTGTGGCTCTCCCTCTCAGGGCTGGTGGGCTTCACCGTCGGCGATCTCTGCCTCTTCCGGGCGTTCGTGGTCATCGGGCCGCGCCTCTCGGGGCTGCTGATGGCCTTGGTACCGCCAATCATGGGACTTTGCGGCCTCGTCGTTTTCGGAGAAAGGCTGGGAGCGCGCGCGTGGCTGGGCATGGCGGTGACGGTGGGCGGTGTGGCCTGGGTAATCATCGAGCGACCCGGCGGATCGGGCGAGTCTCGCGCGAGGCCCAGGCTGGGCGGCCTTCTCCTCGGCGTGGGGGGCGCCCTCGGTCAAGCGGGCGGGCTCCTGCTGAGCAAGATCGGCATGCGCGGCTGCGACGCCTTCGCCGCGACACAAATACGCGTCATGGTTGGCAGCCTTGGCTTCGCCGTGATCTTCACCCTGCTCGGCTGGTGGCCGCGCGTAGGCCGCGCGCTCCGCGACGGGCGCTCGATGCGCACCATCAGCATCGGTGCGCTCCTCGGGCCGTGCCTCGGCGTCTCGCTTTCGCTCCTCGCCGTGCAGCACGCCCAGGTGGGCGTGGCCGCAACCATCATGGCTCTCGTACCGGTGCTGATGCTGCCGGCGGCATGGTGGCTGCGGCGAGACAGGGCGTCCCGGCGAGCGACGGCCGGGGCAGCGCTCGCCGTCGCCGGGGCAGGTTTGTTTTTTCTCTAGGGGCTTGGACGCGTGCGGAGCCTACGCTTCGCTGGCTGTGCCGGCAGCGCAGCGTCGCGGCCTCAGAGCTCCTTGCCGAAGTCCTTCTGGAACGCCTCCACCACCTTGGTGCCCCAGTCGCCGCCCACCGGCTTGAGCTTGCCGAAGAAGAAGCGCATCACCGGCGGCTCCTCGGTGAAGGTCAGTCCCCCGATGAGATCCTTGTGCTTGTGCAGCCAGGCCACGCGATCCGCCACGTACTCGATCTGGCCGATGGTCACCGCGCGGCGTGGGATGGCGATGCGCACCAGCTCCATCCTGGCCGTGACCTCCTTGTGGGTCTTCGGGTCGCGATCCTCGGACATGGTGCCGCGCTCGACGCCGCGGGCTCCCGAAACGAGGTACATGGCGGCGTTCAGGCACTCGGCCGGGTACTGCAGCGACGGAATGTGCGGCAGGAAGGCCTTCGCGTCGAGGTGGCAGGCCAGCCCGCCTGGCGGAGTCACCACCGGCACCCCGAGCTCCTGCAGGCGCTCGGCGAAGTAGCGGATGTACTCGGGGCTGCTGCCCGCGACTTCCGGATCGGTCATCTCCTCGAGCCCGACGGCGATCGCCTCCATCTCCTTGGTCGACATGCCGCCGTAGGTTGAAAAGCCCTCGTAGACCGGCAGCCAGTTCATCAGGTGGCTGAACCATTCTGGGTTGTTGGTGGCGATGAGACCGCCGCGGGCGCTGGCGCTCTTGCGCGCCGACATGTAATACAGGTCGGCGTAGCTCATCATCTCCTTGAGGATCTCGCGCAGCGACTTGTCGGCGTAGCCGGCCTCGCGCTGCTTGATGAAGTAGGCGTTCTCGCCGATGAGGCTGCCGTCGATGAACAGCGGAATCTTGTGCGCCGCTGCGATCTTCTTCACCTCGCGCAGGTTCTGCATCGAGAAGGGCTGGCCACCAATCAGATTGGTCGTGGCCTCCATGCGAACGAAGGCAACCTTGTCGGCGCCGTGCTGCTCGATGGCGTT
Organism: uncultured Myxococcales bacterium; assembly: GCA_964491625.1. Taxonomy (GTDB): domain Bacteria; phylum Myxococcota_A; class Polyangia; order Fen-1088; family Fen-1088; genus Fen-1118. The sequence continues at coordinate 9,232 of CAZBIU010000035.1, read as the reverse complement.
CTTGAGCTTCTGAATATCGATGTTGCCCTTGAAAGGCGCCGAGCCCTGCGGGATGAGCGAGTCGTCGGGGACCAGGTCGAGGATATGGGAGCCGGCCAGCTCCACGTGCACGCGCGTGGACGGGAAGTGGTAGTTGCCGACCACCACCTGGCCCGGCTTGACGAAGACCTTGACCAACAGGTGCTCGGCGGCGCGCCCCTGGTGCACGGGCAGGGTTTGGTCGAAGCCGAAGACGTTCTTCACCGACTTGGCCAGCCGGTAGAAGCTCTCCGAGCCGGCGTAGGCGTCGTCGGCGACCATCATGGCTGCCAGCTGGTTGTCGCTCATTGCGTTGGTGCCGCTATCCGTCAACCAGTCGAGAAAGACCTCGCGCGCCGGCAAAAGGAACGTGTTGTAGCCCACGGCGGACAGGCTCTCGAGACGCTCCTTCGACGGCAGCAGGTTCATCTTTTGAACGATCTTGATCCTGTGCATCTCGACGGGGATCTTGCGGCCATTGGCCAAAGTGATAAGCATCGCGCCTCTTTCCGAGCGGCCATCTTGCGATGCCGCCCCGTTTCTGTTTTCGACCCACGGTTCCCCTGCCCCATGTGACAAGGTCCCGGTGAGCGCTAGGGCCCACGGGAACGAGAAGCTATCCAGGGATGCTTCCCCCGTCAATACGATCGTCTATGCTGAGGCCCATGCAACCCGAAGAACGCCCGACCATCCCGGTAGGACAACGGACCCTCACGCTCGAGGACGTCCTCGCGCTCGCCCACGGACGCGCCCGTCCCGTGCTCGACCCCGACCCCACCCTGCGCGGTCGCATTCGAGCCAGCACCGAGATCCTCGAGCGACTCATGAAGCAGGAGAGCGGCGTCTACGGGGTCACCACCGGCGTGGGCGACTCGTGCGACAACAAGGTCTCCCTCGAGCTCGCCCGCCAGCTCCCCATCAACCTGGTCCGCCTGAACGGCTGCGGCACCGGTCGCACCCTCGGCGAGGTCGAAGCTGCGGCGGTCACGGCGGTGCGGCTACAGGCGCTGGCCCGCGGGTACTCTGGCGTTCGCGAGGTACTGCTCGATCTGTTGTGCGCCTTCCTCGACCAGCGCATCCTCCCGGTGATCCCGGAGGAGGGCTCGGTCGGAGCCAGCGGCGATCTCGTGCCCCTGTCCTACCTCACCGCCCTCTTGGTCGGCGAGCGCGAGGCGCTGCGCGACGGCCGGGTTGTTCCGGCGGCGGTGGCCCTGGCAGAGGCCGGGCTTGCGCCAATCGAGCTCGGGCCCAAGGAAAGCATCGCCATGATGAACGGCACGGCGATGATGACCGGCCTCGGTTGCCTGGCCTTCGAGCGCGCCAAGCGCCTCGGCAAGCTCGCCTCGGTCATCACCGCCATGGCCAGCGAGGCGATGCGCGGCAACCCCGCGCACTTCGACGACCGCGTCTTCGCTCTCAAGCCGCACCCGGGGCAGCGGCTCTGCGCCACCTGGATCCGCGAGCACCTCGCGTACGATCCGACCCAGAGCCACGCCGCGAGCCGTCTGCAGGATCGGTACTCGATCCGTTGCGCCCCCCACGTCATCGGCGTCCTCCTCGATGCCTTGCCCTGGATGCGGCGCACGCTCGAGGTCGAGCTCAACAGCGTCAACGACAACCCGCTCATCGATCCCGACTCGGGCGACGTTCTCCTGGGCGGCAACTTCTACGGTGGGCACGTCTGCTTCGCCATGGACGCGCTCAAGGCGGCGGTGGCCAACCTCGCCGACCTCCTCGAACGGCAACTCCTGATGATGTGCACCTCGGCCTTCAGCGGCGGCCTTCCCGCCAACCTGGTGGCGCTCACCGGCCCCGAAAGGGTCGTCCACCACGGCTTCAAGGGGTTGCAGCTCACGGCCTCGGCGCTCACCGCCGAGGCGCTCAAGCTCACCATGCCGGCCAGCGTCTTCAGCCGCTCCACCGAGTGTCACAACCAGGACAAGGTGTCCATGGGCAGCATCGCCGCGCGCGACGCCCTCCGAGTCATCGAGCTCACCGAGACCGTGGCCGTCATCTGCCTGCTCGGCACCTGTCAGGCGGTGGATATCCGGGGGCCGGAGACAGCGCACCGGCGCACCCAGGAGGTTCACGCCGCCGTTCGAGCCCTGGTGGCCCCCACGCTCGCCGACCGCCGCCAGGACGGGGACATCACCGCGCTCCTCCACGAGCTGCGCGAGGACCGTCTGCCCCTCGGCCCCCTCGGCGAGCCGTGATTGATCGGGCGGAAACGCTGCCGCCTGAGCGATCCTTAGCACAGGAGGCAACACTGCTGGAGCTAGCGGGTGGGCACATAGGCAAATCGAAGGGGGAATGGTTTCGCGCCCGCCGAGAGGCCGCCGCCGTCATCGAGGGCTGGCGACACCACTACAACCAAGTCCGCCCACATTCGAGCCTCAACTACTTGACACTGGTCCAGGGTGTATCGCAAGAGCGCGTGCCCGGGGCCGGACGTTGCGCCGCGCGTTCCGGTGAGCGGCGTCCCCATGGTCACGCTCTTGTCCGTGCCGACCTGGCAGTGCTGGATGACATTAACGGGATCGCATTGTCTAAGAGGGAATCTGAAAAGCCGCTCACCGGGCACGAAACCAGCCGCATCCAGCACCCGACGATTGTGCGGGATATCCTCACCCCCAGCCTCTCTCCTGGAAAGGAGAGGGAGCCGGAAGCATCAATCGCCGCCACGCAACTTCCGACGCCCGTCTCGGTTCCGGAGAGGGGCGTCGGGTGAGGTTGCATTCTCCGGTCGCTGCTCTTTACACATCACGCGGCCAATCCGAACATGCTCCGAACCTTTTCAGACGCCCTCTAAGACGCTATCCAACTCGGGCGCGCCGACGTCGCCCTAACATCGCCAGTACCGCCAGCGAGAGGAGCTCACTTCCTGCCTCCGCCTTGGTCCGAGAGCCCAAATTGCAGCTGCAACCGCTGGACGAAGCTTTGGTGCTCCCGGCGTCGAGAATAGCGGCGTCGTCTTGCCCAGCGTCCTTTGGGGATGCTTCCGGCGCCCCCACATCGGACGACGTCGCGACGTCATCGGTGTTGCGGCCGTCGAGACGACCTAGGGTGGCGTCGTGCGGGGAGAGGCATCCGGTGCACCTGCGTCCCTTGTAGCTCCATCCGCGTTCCCGGCGTCCGGCGCACCGGCGTCGGGACAGTTCATCTGGCCGGAGTTGACGATGAAGTTGCGGAACAAGACTGAAGAGCCTCCGCCCGGCGTACTTCGGTATTCAATCGAGGACCACGCCCCAAGGTACGGGGAGACCGGCACGCTCGTGTTCGCAGCAGTATAAACGGGGGTCCACCCTCCTCCGGTCGTGGCGGAAAAGGCTGTTTCGGTATCTCCTGTTCGCGTAAGACGCATTGTTCCCTGCGTGTCAGTGGTGGTGACGTTCGGGAATGGTTGGAATTGGGTTCGAATGCTCAAGCGGCTTCGCGGACGTAGAAGTTCAACATTCCACCGTGCCGAGACCGGCAGACGACCTTGCCGCGCGCCCCTTTCTCACGCGTCGAGCCGGTCTGCCTCTCAATCAGCTGCCCGCCCAGCCCCTGATGAAGCCGTTCCCTATGATAGTGGGCCATGAATTCCTTGAGCACGTAGCGGAGATGTCGCTCACCGAAAAGCACCTCTCTTCTTCGACGTCGTCGAGCTTGCGCTGCAGCCGATCGTTGATCGCGGCGGCGATCATCACGATGATGAACTGCAACGTCATGGGCCGCATTGATGGCCAGACTGCCCGCACCTGGCCCGCTTCCAAGCTCCCAATTTCCGCGAATTTCTGACAAAATTCTGGCGACGATTTGTTGGGCACCACGGGTCATCGAGCTCACCGAGACCGTGGCCGTCATCTGCCTGCTTGGCACCTGTCAGGCGGTGGATATCCGGGGGCCGGAGACAGCGCACCGGCGCACCCAGGAGATTCACGCCGCTGTTCGAGCCCTGGTGGCCCCCACGCTCGCCGACCGCCGCCAGGACCGGGACACCACCGCGCTCCTCCAAGAGCTGCGCGAGGACCATCTGCCCCTCGGCCCCCTCGGCGAGCCCTCATGACCGACTTTGCAGCCTTGGCCCCGGGCCTCCGTCCGCGAAAATCGCACGTAGGGCCGCGCGGTCGACCTTGTCGTGCGAGCCGCGGGGCAATCGAGCGAGCACCAAGATGGATCGTGGCAGCTTGTAGCTCGCCAGTCGTTCGGCCAGGAAGGCCCGCACCACGGTCTCGTCGAGTGAAGCGCCAGGCTCGGGTTCCACGGCTGCGGCAAGGGCCGGCTCGCCGAAACGCGTGTAAGAGAAGGCCGCCGCTTCGGCCACGCCGGGCAGCGTCCGCAGGGCCTCTTCAACCTCGAGCGACGAGAAGCGCTTGCCGCCCACCTTGAGCACGTTGTCCCGTCGGCCGAGCAGGCGAAAGCCATCGTCGCCGGCAGGCTCGGCGGCGTCGTCGGTGGCAAGCCAGGCGTCCTGCGCCGCGCTCGCCCACGGGGACTGAACCTCGATGGCCGATGTTTCAGCGTCGATGCGCCAGCGCACGCCGGGCATCCCTCGGTAGGGCGCGGGCCATGCGCGGAAGGCGACGCCACCAAGCTCGGTCGACCCGTAGAAGTCGTGCACGGGCGTTCCGAATCGAGCTGCGAAGGCCTCAGCAACCGCAGGGTCGAGCGGGGCGCCGGAAGACACGTAGACCGTCGCGGATGGCTGCCCGATTGGGCGCTGGGCGGCGCGCACCAGAAAGCGATAGTGGGTCGCGGTGCCGACGACTAGATCGGGGCGATATTTCTCCAGCAGCTCGACCATGGCCGGCCCGGTGAGCTCCGTGGCGAGCACGGTCTCGGCGCCTTGCACGAGTGGTAGAATCAGCCCGTAGAAGAAGCCAAGCAGATGGTAGGGAGGCACAAACGACAGAACCCGACTGTGCTCGCGCAGAGCCAGCACCGACGCGAGCGCTTCCGCTTGGCGGTAGATCTGAAAGCCGCGCTTTTCGATGATCTTGTTTTCGCCGGTGCTCGCGGAGGTCAAGAGCGACGCGAACGGTTCATGGTCGACGGGCAGCCTCAGCCAGTCGGGCGATGCCGTGGCCGGGACGCTGGCCGCGAGGGCATCGCCGAGGGCGATGCGGTCGTCCATGACAGACCCTCGATCGGCATAAATGCGAATGGCGGGGTGGGTTCGGCGAACGACTTCAGCCTCGCGCTTGAGCCCCGGGTCGATGATCAGAACCTGGCGGTGTGCCGCCCAACCGGCCAGCAACGCGGCCAACAGCCAGCCCGGCTGCGCGAAGGCAACGCCGATCGGCACGTCGCTCGCGGCAACCATGTTGCGCAGGGACTCAGCCGCCCCCAGAATCTGGCCGGCGGTCCATTCGCGGTCCCGGGCGCGAAAGAGAGTCCGGCCGAGGTCGCAGGTGAGCGACGCCAACAGGCGTGCTCGGCCTGACCGATCGTTCTGCTCCATTGTGCAGCGACGCTAGCGTGCATTCTCTGCCGTCGCAACCTCAATGGGAGAGCGCGCCCCCGAGGGTCAACAAGGTGGATAGGGATTTCAAGCGCCATTTTCCTTCACATGCACGAGAAAACGCCGATTACAGAGATTACATAGACTACATTCACCTGCACTCACGAACGAGGCCACGCGGCGCCGACCTGCCGCCGCGTGTGGGTGCAGTTCCTGCGCGGCATCGGTGTCTTCCATTCGACGATCGTCACATGATCAGAGTTCGAGGTGGAACCTGACCCCAACGAACTTCGCGGGGCCACGATCTTTGTTGTAGGCGGGGTTCACTACGTACTGACCGTCGACTGAAACCCACATCTCACCGAAAACTCTCGCCGCGTAGAATGCTTCGCTGATTTGCTCAAGGCCGTAGTTGAGCTGTCCGTCACCGATGAAGAAGCCGAGTCCCCCGGCAGAGAGGTAGTCGCGATGCGCGTCGGAAAGACCATTGAGCGCGTACGCGAAACCGAGCGTGTCGTCGGGGCGCCGCCAAAGTTTGCCTTTGGTGGTGGCTCCCGCGGTGAACGAGCGCTCAATCTCGGCGTAGGCGTAGGTTTCCGTCCGGCCATCGTTATAGCTGAAGCGCGCGAACAGCCCTGCGTCTTGGGTCACGGCTTGCTCGACGCCGATGCCCAATGCGAACTTGGATTGATTTCTTCTCACATTCGCAACGGACGGAACGCCACCAGTCTGCACGGCGGCCGCAAGCGCATCGCGAAAGCTGCCCATCCGGGCGTAATTGTGAAATCCATCCAGCCTGACCTTGCCCGGCTTGCCGAGGATGGTGTGATCGTGCTCGACTTCCGCGACGTCGCCATAGTGGGCGATGATGTCGTAGTCGAGCGGGAGTCCGTTCGATTCTTTGGGTTGCGCGAAGCGACCGAGCCTGAAGGCCCAGGCATCATGGAAATACTCGATTGCCGCGCCGAGGGTGTAGCCACGCGAGTTGGCCGCGAAATCGGAAGCGCCGTAGGTCCAGAGCGCCCAGTTCAGGAAGGATGTGCGCGCGTCGTGGGCGTATGAGTTGGCGTCGAAGATGTCGGTCACGGCAAGAAACCCGACGGTCAGAGCTAACCTGCGGCTGGCCACCGTGGTGGCAAATTGATTGGGGGCCGCATCAACGGAGAGTGTCGAGCCTCCCAGGTTGAGCGTCTGCCGAAGAAAGAGCCGCGCCAGATAGGGCGTCGGCGTTGGACCACCGCTCTTCTGGTTTTCGCCGTTAGAGAAGCCTCCCATGCCTGTGAGCTTCGATATCTCCCGGCTCTGGATCACTTCGGGGTTGAAGATGATCTCGGCCTGCGTCCAGGGCCGGTAACCAAGGAACAGGGTTGCGGTCAGGGTGTATCCCGTTTCGGAGTCGGTCGCGAGGCTGTTGGGACCGGAATACAAGGCTCTTAGAGAGGGCTTGTGCTGCCAGATGTAGGTTGCTTGAAAATTGGCCAGCCAGTTTGCCGCATCGAACGGCGAGTAGAGCGGCCCCCACTTTTGGGCGCGGGCCGGAGCCTCGGCACTTGCGTCGGCAACCATGGCAGCCTTGGGCGCAGCGCTTGCCGCTTCATCGTCCCGCGAGGATTCTGCGCCGGCATTCATTGTCGTGGCTAGGACCGCGGACAAGGCGAGCAAGACCATCTCAGATCCACGCTTTCTTGAGGAGCCACATCTTCACGGCCTGGGTGAGCAGGACGTAGAGGAACAAGGTTGCGAGGAGCAATGGCCAGTAGAGACCTGGCAATGTTGCGAACCCCAGGGCCGCCGCGAATGGCGAGAACGGAAGCCAAACCCCGACCGCCATGATCCCAAGGCTGGTCAGGATGAGCGGCGCGCTCGCGCGACTCTGGACGAACGGCAGACGGTTGGTACGGATCGGCTGGCCATCGACGGCGCTAAAGTCGACGCCCGCTTTGGAGCGACCGAAGCTCAACGTGAGCTCGGTGAGGCCATGGACCTTACAATGGGGAATGGCGACACCGTCGCCATTGCCGGTCGAGCTCAGGCGCTCTCTTTCCAGCAATGCCTCGAAGAGATGGTTGGGATCGAAGCCGGTGGAGGCGAGCGGGCGGCAAAGCTCGGCCAGCACATCGTCCGCCGTGGAGCCGGACAGGTTCGCAATGACAGCCGATGGCCGTAGATAGTCGATAATCCTCATGCTGCGTCTCGCATTCTCGCGGCGACAGGCCGGTGCGAGACGCGCCAACTGGATCAGATCGGGGAGGCTCTGATTCGCTCGTGGCGACGCTCGCCTAGACGTCCAGGTCCGCGAATTCTTGGGTTGATATTGGTACTCGGAGGGTCCATCTCGCTTTCGCCGGTTCCATCCGGCCCCGACCAGTGCGGGTCGGTTTGTCTACTCGCTACTTGGTTGGATTGAAGTCACTCACTTGGGGAAGGCTCCGTTGATGCGGCACTTTGCCCTTACGCTCCGTCCGATCCTTGGCAGGCGCGCTGCTCATGTTGATGATTTGCGCAAGACGCCGACCGAGATGAATGGCGCGGCGGCCAACACGGACCGTGACCGGCCCATCGAAGGGCGCGAGGCTCTCAAGCACAATCGGAGCGCCGGCGCAGAGTCCCTGGCTGTTCAGGTAATTGATGGCTTCGGAGTCTTCGCTGGTGATACGCGAAATCTCTCCAGAGCTCCCTGCGGGCAGGTCAATGAGTGGAGTGTCAGCAAGCTTCGGCCAAGTGACGTTCTTGGCAGGGATCGAGTGGCCGTGCGGATCGACCGTGGGGCGACCGAGCATGACATCAAGCTTCTCCTCGAACACTTCATCGACGGTTGGCTGCATGAGCAGGGCGCGCTCATGGGACTGCTTGAGATCGAATCCCATGACCCTGTTCAGGAACACCTCCAGCAACCGGTGTCGCCGCACGACACGCAGCGCTTGGTGGAGCCCCTCAGGAGTCAGTTCCGCGCCTTGGTACGGCTCGAGACGCACCAGTTTCTTCTGCGCGAGGTTCTTGAGCATGCGGCTTGCCGCAGCAGAGCTGACGCCAACCCGCGCAGCCACGTCACCCGTGTCGGCCTGCTGGCCATGGTTGGTCAGGAGCAGAACCGCATGCAGGTACAGGTCGATCGACCTGGCACGTTCGTTTTGGGGTACGCGTTTCACCATGAGTTAGGCGAAAAGTTAACAGATGGTAAGATAGCGTCAACCAGTTTGTATCGAGTTCGTGTCGAAGAAGGTGTTCGGCGAACAGGTCGGTGCGGCCACCGGATCGACCCACGACCACCTGAAAGCCGTATCGAGTGCAATACCCAGGCCGACCACCTTGGTTGTTCCACAGGGAAGGTCTTAGTCGAAGCAGTGATGGGCGATCTCTTCCGAATGACGGGCCTTTGTCAAACAGGCCCGGAGCGAGCTCGGCACTTCCCGCCCACGACAGCGATCTAGATCCGGCGCGAAGCGACGGGCAAGGTCCTGCTGCCAGCGTGCACGAAGAACAGTATCTCGGTATCCAGACTCGTTGAGCTCGAGCTCGACAAGGCGCTGAAGGACCGCCTCGCACTCGCCTGAGCTTGCGGGATGACGATTGCATCCGCAGGCGACCACCGCGATGACAAGAGAAATCCAGCGCCAGAAGTGCATGTTTGTCCCTACCTGAAGAAGTGGACACGTATGGGTGGAGACCTTGCGACGATTGGCTGCCCCGTCCCATCGCGTGCGGGCTCGAATCGCGTCCGCAGTGCACACAGGCGCGCGGCGGCGCCGAATCCAAAGCCTGGGTCGCTGA
>CAZBIU010000034.1:0-29969 GCA_964491625.1 uncultured Myxococcales bacterium | reverse complement strand
GCTTCAACCTGTTCAACCAGCAGCGCTACTACCTGAGCTTCCAGCGTAAGGCCACCGGCGGCAGCCTCACCTGGGGCTACATGCTGAGCGACAACGTCCGCATGTTCCTGACCTACACCCTGCAGGATGTCTCGATAGTCACCGGAGGCCGCAGCAACCTCTTCACCGGCGGTAATCAGAGCCCATTGCCGAGCGGCTCCCTCGCCAACCTGCTTCGTTCGGGCATCATTTCCTCGTGGCGGATTTCCCTGGCGCACGATACGCGGGACGACCGCATGTTTCCTCACAGCGGTTGGTACAACACCCTGTCCGCGGAATTTGCCGAGCCGGCATTCCTGTCACAAAGCCAGTTCAGCCGATACGAAGGCGCGCTTCGCTACTACTACCCTCTGTGGGGGCCGCTCACGTTGCGCTTGAAAGCGGAAGGTGGTCTCATCACCAGCCGCGATCCGCAGGGCGTTCCCATGTACGAACGTTACTTCGTCGGCGGCATCTACGACATACGCGGCTTTGCGTTGTACTCCCTCGGACCGAAGATTTGGGTTCCGAGCTCGGCGCAGAACTCCCTCGATGCGGAAACCTCGCTTCGACCGTTCTCGGTGGGTGGAAATCTCCGCCTGCTCGGCAAGGCCGAGATCGAAATCCCGATTTTGGACAAGATGGGCATCCGCGGCGTGGTGTTCACCGACGTGGGCAATGCGTACAATCTGGAGGACCAGTACTGCAAGCTCAAGCCCGCCTGGGCCGACGTATCCGTGGATCCCTGCGTGAAGGTGTTTCCGCTCACAAGCCTCAGGTCGAGCTGGGGCTTCGGTTTCCGCTGGTTCTCGCCTATCGGCCCGCTTCGCTTCGAGTGGGGCTTGCCTTTCAAGACCCTGCCCGGTGAAGACAGCATCGTCTTCGAATTCACCATCGGCAACGAGCTGTAGGCGGCGGGGCTCCGGCGAGCGCGGCTCGCCTGCGCGGCCCGCAGTCGCCTGTTGCGTGGTCGCGTGGTTGCGTGCTAGTGCCAAGCACATGGCAGCCAAGATCATCGATGGAAAGGCATTGGCAGCGAAACTGCGCGGCGAAATGGCCGAAGAGGCAAAGAAGCTCACAGCCCGCGGCGTGCGGCCGGGATTGGCGGTCGTCCTGGTGGGTGACGACCCGGCGTCACAGATCTACGTTCGCAACAAGACCAAGGCGCTGGCCGAGGCCGGGTTTGCGTGTTTCGACCACCACCTTGCGGCGGACACGGCGGAGACGACGCTGCTCGCGCTGGTGAAGACGCTCAATGCCGACCCGGCGGTCGATGGAATCTTGGTACAATTGCCGTTGCCAAAGCACATCGACAGCAAGCGCGTGCTCTTGGCCATCGATTCCGCCAAGGACGTGGACGGCTTTCATCCGGAAAACCTGGGGCGCTTGCTCATCGGCGAACCACGCTTCATCGCCTGTACACCGTTCGGCATCATGAAGCTGATCGAGGAGGCCGGTACGCAAGTGCGCGGCGCTACGGCGGTGGTGGTGGGACGTTCCAATATCGTCGGCAAGCCCGTGTCGGTCTTGCTGACCAGCGCCGACGCGACCGTGACCGTGTGTCACTCGAAGACCAAGGATTTGCCGGCCGTGATCGGCACGGCGGACATTCTGGTGGCTGCCATCGGCCGCGCCGAGATGATACGCGGTTCCTGGATCAAGCCGGGCGCGACCGTGATCGACGTCGGCACCAACCGACTCGATAACGGCAAGCTGGTGGGCGACGTCGAGTTCGCCGCCGCGCTGGAACGAGCGGGGGCCATCACGCCGGTGCCTGGCGGCGTGGGGCCGATGACCATCACCATGCTGCTCGCCAACACCCTCGAGGCCGCCCGCCACCGAGCCGCCAAGTAGCGGCCCGGAACCGAGACCTGCTCCGGCTACCGGTCACCGGCTCTGACTGTCGGAACCAGGCCCGATTCGGTGCCGTCCAGTCGCCGCAAGGCCCAACTCGCGGCGTCTCGGACAAGATTGCTTGCGTCGTCCCGGGCCAGTCTTTCCAGCAACGCTCTGGCGTGGTGGGCGCCCGTGGCCCCGAGGGACAGACAGGCATTGCGGCGCAGGCCGTGGTAGCCGATTCGTCGCAACGGTGTTCCGACGGAGAGCTGGTCAAACTCGTGCTGCGTGAGCGCTGCGATGTTGGAGGCGTTCATCATTCCGACAAAACGGGCCACCTGGCGTGGATCGCCGGGCGGCAGCGCGCCAGCGTTGAAGGGGCACACCTCTTGGCAGACGTCGCAGCCGAATACCCTGTGTCCGACGCTGGCGGCGATGGGGCCAGGAATCGATTCATGGTTTTCTACCGTGTGGTACGAGAGGCAGCGACGGGCATCGACGACGCCGGGCGAAGAGAAGGCAACCGTCGGGCAGGCACCAAGGCACCTCTCGCACGACCCGCACAGGCGCTGTGCGGGCTCGTCATACGCGTCCACTGCGCGGTCGAACACCATCAGGCTGAGGGTGAACCAGGACCCGTAGCGGTGATTGATCACAAGGCCGTTCTTGCCCATGAATCCGACCCCGGAACGCTCGGCCCAGGCCTTCTCCATCGCGGCGCCCGAGTCCACGCAGGCGTAGGTTCGCAGCGACGGCGCAAGCGCGCGCAGCTTGCTTCGCAGAATCCGCATCCGGTCTCGGTGGGCGTAGTGGTAGTCCCGGCCTCTCGCGTAGCGCGCAACGACGGGATGGGTCCCGGCCAGCGCCTTGCCCGGACCGTACGGGATGCCCAAAACCAGAACCGTCTTCGCGTCGGGAACGATCACGCCCGGGTCCAGGCGCTCGGCGATGCGAGCTCGCATCGAGGACAGATCCGCAGCGTAGCCGCGGTCAAGCCAGTGTCGAAGTGGGCCCGGATCGAGAGGCTCAGCCCGCGCCAGGCCGACGATGGGAAACTGGCAGGCGTGGGCGGCCGAGCGAACCTCAGCCGCACACAGGGCGCCACCGTCGCGGAGGTCAGGATCCGCTTGCCGCATCCACTGCCTCGGCGGAATCGACGCTCTCGGCGTCGACGGTGGACGCGTCGATGGCGGACGAATCGAGATCGGCAGAGTCGACGATGTCGAGCACGTCGATATGCGATGAACCGCCGTCGAGGTTCGGAGGCGCCTCATCCGAGGCCGGTGCGTCAGGCGCGGCGTCGTCCGCATCCTGCCCCGATCCACCGTCGGGCACGGGGGGGAAAGAAACGCTTAGCGTCGGTTGGTCGAATTGCACTCGGTAGTGCGTAAAGACGGAAGCATCGGCAAGGCAGCAGCTTCCGTACGGGCAACATGTCTCGGGGCGTGCTTGCGAGATGAGCTTGGGGGAAAGCGTGTTGACTTGCCCCGACGCCGAGGTTAGCTCGACTATGCACATCGGTGGAACGGCCGTATCGCGCGGCCCGTTGTAAGCAACTTGAACGGCACCGTAGCTCACCGGGGCGCCGACTTCGCCCGAGGAGCGAATCAAAACGAGGGTGCACGGTCCGCCGGTAATCCTCGCGCTGGCGATCGACGCGGAGCTGTCGTCGGTCGTGATAGTCGTAGTCGGCAAGACGGTGTCATCGGTGCACTGTCCGGGGCAATTCCCGCCGCTCTTGCCACAAGCAAGCAGCAACAGCGCAGTGGCCGGAACGAGGAGCCTTCGTGCAAGCATGCCTAGAAACTAGCATGCAACGCGCTCATCTGAGCTCTGCGTGTGGTGGTTTGCGGCAATCGGAAAAACAGAATCTGGTTACCAACCACCCGCGGCAGGTGTGCTAGATTCTCTTGCGGTCAAAAGGCACACCTGGACCCCAGTACCCACCATAGGAGCAAGAAAAGATGGCTACCAAGATTGCAATCAACGGTTTCGGACGCATCGGCAGGCTTGTGTACCGCGCGCTGGTCGACTCGCCCAAGTACAGCAAGGAGCTCGAGGTCGTCGCGGTCGGCGATATCGTTCCGGCGGACAACCTGGCCTACCTGCTCAAGTACGACTCGATCCAGGGCAAGTTCAAGGGCACCGTGGAATCGAAGAAGTCGGCTCCGGACAAGGATCCCGACATCCTGGTAGTGAACGGCAAGGAGATCAAGGTTGTCAGCGCCAAGACCCCGGCCGAGTTGCCCTGGAAGGCCCTGGGCGTGGACATCGTCATCGAGTCGACCGGCCTTTTCACTGCCAAGGAGAAGGCGGAAGGTCACATCACTGCCGGAGCAAAGAAGGTCATCATCTCGGCCCCGGGCAAGAACGAGGACGTAACCATCGTTCTCGGTGTGAACCAGGACAAGTATGACCCGGCCAAGCACCACGTGATCTCGAACGCGAGCTGCACCACCAACTGCCTCGCCCCCGTGGTTCACGTCCTGCTCAAGGAAGGTTTCGGTCTCACCGAGGGCCTGATGACGACCATTCACTCGTACACCGCGACCCAGAAGACGGTCGACGGCCCGTCGAAGAAGGACTGGAAGGGCGGACGCTCGGCAGCCATCAACATCATCCCGTCGACGACGGGTGCTGCCAAGGCCGTGGGCTTGGCCATCCCCGAGGTGAAGGGCAAGCTGACCGGCATGTCGTTGCGCGTGCCGACCCCGACCGTGTCCGTGGTCGACCTGACCTTCAAGACCGCCAAGGAGACAAGCCTTGCCGAGATCAACGCCGCCATGAAGAAGGCAAGCGAGACCTACCTCAAGGGCATCCTCGGCTACACCACCGACGAGGTCGTGTCGAGCGACTTCATCCACGACGAGCGTTCCAGCATCTATGACGCCGGCAGCTCCATCGAGCTGAACAAGACCTTCTTCAAGCTGATAAGCTGGTACGACAACGAGTGGGGTTATAGTAACCGCACCGTCGAGCTGTGCTCGATGATTGCCAGCAAGCTCTAATTCGTTCGCAGTCAAGCGAGCCACGCGGGGCCCAGGAGCGATCCTGGGCCCTTTGCTTTTCCTGGCACTGCGCGACGCGCCCAGTGGCAATCCGCGACGTAAGTCGGCCTTGATCCCCGACGGTGCTTAGCGCAATCTCAAGGGCCATGATGCGTGTTGCAAGGATCTTGTGGAGTCTATCTTTCGTGTGGTTGGGAAGTCTTTCGGTGGGAGGGGTAGCGGCCCATGCCGAGGAAGCGGTGGTCCCTGATGCCGCTCTTCAGGAGGCCAAGGTCGCCTTCGAGGAGGCCCAGGCTCTCTACACCAAAGATCAGTTCGTGGAAGCCGCCGCTAAATTCATGGCGGCGTATGACAAGAAGCCGTTCAGCTCATTCCTGTTCAACGCCGCTGTCGCTTACGAAAAGGCGAAGCAGCTCGACAAGGCGGCGGCGACCTTTCAAAAGTACATCGAGGTCGACCCCCAGGCCCGCGACGCGGTCGAGGTGAAGGGGCGCATCGATAGCTTGAAGGCGGTGCTGGCCCCACCGGAGGCGGGTAAGCCGAAGGCGGAGCAGGCGCCCGCACAGGTGTTGCCGGCCATCGCGACCAAGGGGCTGGTCATTATCGAATCCAAGCCCTCTGGCGCCAGCATCTATGTCGACGACAAATCCAAGGGCGTCTTCGCCTCCACCCCGTGGCAGGGCTCGCTGGAACCTCGGCCGGTCAAGCTTCTCTTGGAGGCCAAAGGCTTCAAGCCCGAGGAACGGGAGATCTATCCGCGTACGGACCGCATCGTTGAAGTGTACATCTCGATGTCCGAACAGCACTTCCTGGGCTGGATCGAGGTCGTGTCTAACGTTCCAGGGGCGGACGTGTTCATCGATCGCCAAGAGATCGGAGCGATCGGCAAGACGCCCTACACCGGGCATCTCAAGCCCGGTAAGCACATGCTGTGGGTAGAAAGGGCGGGCTACGAGCCGACCAAGAAGGAGATCGACGTCGAGCCGGGAACGGCCACGACCCACACGATGAACCTCGACATGGTGGCGTACGGCACCCTCAAGGCGGGCAGCAAGGCGACCGAGGGCGGTCAGCTCGTGATAGATGGGGCGCCGGCTTGTACGCTGCCTTGCGAACAGAAGCTCAACCCCGGTGAACACACGCTAGCGGTGCACAAGGAGGGCATGGAGAACTACAACGGCACCCTGGCTGTGACCCGTGCCGACTTGACCACCATGGACGTGGGGTACTCGCCCAAGCCCTCGCGCGCGAAGGCTTGGACGTACGCGGTGTTTTCGGCTGCGTTCCTCGGCGGTGGCATCTACCTGGGCTTGAAGGGCAACCAGGTGAAGGACGACATCAACGGCGATGTCAAAGACGCCACCAAGATGATCGAGAGCAACGATTCTCGCAAGACCAACGGCAAGCTCTACTACATCGGCGCCGACGTCTGCTGGGGGGCCAGCCTCGTGGCAGCAGGCCTCGCAGTCTGGAATTTCCTCGAAAGCGGGCTGCCAAGCACAGCGACTATCAAGACGATCAACGTCGCCAATCCGCCCGGAGCAAAACTGGGCTTTGCCCCGATGGATGTGCCGAACGGCGCTGGCCTGGCCGCAACGGGGAGGTTCTAAGATGCGTCTCGTGAAGGTAACTCAGCTTCTTCTTGCGGTTGCTCTCGGCGCAGTTGCCTGCAACCCGAGCGATTTCGACAGTGCGCTCGACAAGGCTCCGGTGGTGTCGTTCGGCAACGGATCCGAAGGCAACAGCCTGGTGGCGCTGCCGCTATCGCCGCCAGGGGGAGGCATCTCGGCCCGCATGTTGGTCGCGCGAAAGGACGACCCTTCCTATCTCGCGGTGGCCGACTACGACAAGGATGGAAAGGTTACTGTTCACAAGGCCACCGATGCCGAGAGCGGTAACCTCAGCGGGGCTGCTGTGACCAGCATGGCCGCCCTGAGCCCGGCACAGCCACAGGGACAGGATGGACCGATCATGCTCGGTACCCCCAAGGGCGGCGGCGGACAGCCACCGCCAGGCAGGGTCGAGATGCTGACTCTGGCCGCACCTGCAGCCGGAGCTGTTTCGTTCACGGTTCAGCCTGCTCTCGCCTGGCAGAATGCCTTCGGCAGCGCGGTGGCGGCGGGTCGGGTAACCGATCTGGGCGGCCCGACCGAGTTCGTGGCCGTCTCGGACGACGGAGTTCAGGTCATCGCTGCCGACGGCCAAACCGCCGTTGCAAGCACCATGTGCCAGAACGTCGCGCTCGCGGATCCGAATCTCGACTATCGTCCCATGGTCGTGGGAGATTTTCTCCCCGGCGGCGGCGAGGAGATCGCCCTTTCCGGGTTTGGCCACGTGGTTTTTGTCCAGTACGACACTACCTCCCATACCCTGGGATGTTCGCTCTTGGTGATCGGCCAGGGCGTCTCGACGACGTTCGGTTCGTCGCTGGCGGCGGCGGATTTCGACGGCGACGGACAGCTGGACCTGGCGGTGGGCATGCCCCCCGATCACGTCTATGTCTACTTCGGGCCCTTGCGGGGCACCGACGGCAATGCTCTCGAAAAAGTGGCCATCGTCTCCAAGACCGGCACCCATTTCGGCCAACGGATCGCGGCCTACGAAGCGCCTGGGCTGGTGCCATCGCAACTACTCGTGTCCGACCCAACCGCATCCGGTGGCATCAAGCCCGGGGTGGGACGGGCCGGTGGCGGCAAGGTGATGTTGCTCAACGTTCTGCGCGCCGGCGGCCCTGTGCAGTATGTCGAGGATCCCGCGACACCCAATGCCGCCGTCGAAGCGGCTGCGCTTTTTGATTCGAACGGAGACGCGCCCACCGGTGTGCTTGGTCACAATCTGGGCTTCCTGGTGTTCGACAACACTGCCGGCTGCGCGGCCGGTGGTAGCCAAGTTTTGGTGCCGTGGGCGACCTCGGGCAGCAGCGTGTTGGCGTTCTTCGACTATGCAGTCAGGTTGGACGTCGCTTCGACCTTCTCTCCCGATCCGCGCTGTTTCGCGAAGTAGCCGCTTAGCCGCGGACCGTTCGAACCAACAACTCGACGTTTTCAATTGGGGTCTCGGGATAGATACCGTGACCCAGGTTGAAGATGTGGCCCGCGCCTGCGCCCTCCGCGACGACCCTGGCAATCTGTCCGGGCAACCTCTCCTCGGAGCCGAGCAGGAGGGCAGGGTCGAGGTTGCCCTGAACTGCAAAGGTCTCGGCCCCGCCCGAGCGCAGCCGCTGGCGGGCCTCACCGAGAGACAGTCGCCAGTCGACGCTGTACACGTCGGCATCCACCCGGGCGATGCGATCGAGCATGGTGGTCGCGCCGTTGGGGAAATAGATCACGGGCACGCCCGCTGCCTTCACCGCGGCGATCAGGGTGCGAGTGGGACCGCAGATGAACTCGTCCCATTCCTCGGGCGAAGCCACGCCGATCCAAGAATCGAAGATCTGAACTGCCTGCGCTCCTGCCGCTACTTGCGCCAGCAGGTATGCGCGCGTCGCGGCTTCAATGGTGCCGAGAAGGCGATGCGCGGTTTCCGGTTCGCGGTGGAACAGCTTCTTGGTCTCGATGAAGTGCTTGCCGGTCTTGCCCTCGATAGCGTAGGTCGCGGTGGTGAAGGGTGCCCCGGCAAAGCCAATCAGCGGGGTGTCGCCCAAGGCGTTGCGTAGCCGCCGTATGGTTTCGTACACGAACGGCGTGCTTTCCCAGGGGTCGAACACACGCAGGCGCGGCAGGTCGGCGGCGGCGCGAATGGGGGCGGGTAGGCTGGGGCCTTGCTCGGTGAACACAACTTCGAGCCCCATCGCTTCAAGTGGAATGAGCAGGTCGGAGAACAGAATCGCGGCATCGAAGCCGAAGCGGCGAATCGGCTGCATCGTCACCTCCGCCGCGAGGGAGGGTGTCTTGCAGAGCTCAAGGAAGGTAACGTGTCGCCTGATGTCCCGATACTCGGGCAGGTAGCGCCCGGCCTGGCGCATGAGCCACAGGGGTGGGCGAGGGGTTGCTTGTCCACGGCAGGCGGCCAGAAACAGTGACTCCATGGATGCGTTCTACCGCGAAGCGCGTCCGCGTGCGACCGAGCTCCCTTGGAGATCGTCGGCGAGACCTACCCGCCCGCTATCCGTCCGCACACGGAACAACGGTTGTCGCTGCCCACCACGCCGATGCAGCTGTCGTCGCTGCAGAGCCGACGGTTCGGGTCAAAGTCGGACGCGGACGTGTCTGCGCTCCCAGACCCAACGCTTATCGCGTCGGCCTCGTCGTGGAGATCGTCGACCGCCGCCGTGTCACCCGCGGAAAAGCTCGGCACGCCCGCAGGGTCGGCGGCTCCGCACACGGAGCACTTCCCATCGCTGCCGATGATGCCGATGCAACCTCCGTCGGGGCACAGCCGGCGCCGCGGGTCAAAACTGGATTCTTGGTCGATGCTTGCTGCCATCTCGGTAGCCTTCACTCCGTATTTTGCGCCTAACCGGGTGCTTCGCGAAGGGGTAAACCGCCTGTCTAGTCCAGGTCGCCGACGCGGGTCCGCAGGTCGGTGACCATCCCAGCCGGCAAGAGCGGCGCCATCTTCCGCAGGATTTCCCCACGCAGAAGAGTCACATGGTGTGCGATCGCTGAGCTTTCAACCCGCACCACCAGGGTGTTGTCGCGCAGGGCATCCGCACGGCTGTGCTTGCGCAGGAATTCACCGCCTACGTCGGCGTAAATGGAAAACACCTTCTGCTCCCGGCCGCGGCGGTCGCCGCCAATGCTCGCAACGACGGACGACACCACTTCCGAGGCAAGGACGGGCTCGGTCTTGCGGCGGCGAGGACGCGCTGACGATTTCACGGCGGGAACCTATACCCTGGTGTCTACGATTGGCAAGCGCATCCGCCGGCGCTATCGTCGGGCCATGACTATCGAGATTGTCGAAACGGCCGGCGCGCCGAAAGCGATAGGTCCCTATTCTCAAGCCGTGGTCGCCCAGCCCGCGCGCTTGGTGTTCTGCTCGGGGCAAATACCGCTGGATCCGCAGACCGGGCAGTTGACGGGCGGTGGCGACATTCGTCTGGAAGCGCACCAGGTGATGCGCAACCTGGATGCCGTGCTGCACGCGGCGGGGGCGTCCATGTCGTCGGTTCTGAAAACCACCATCTACCTCGTCGACATGGCCGCGTTTGCCGCCGTCAACGAGGTATACGCGAGCTACTTCTCCGCGGGCCCACCCGCCCGGGCCACGGTTCAGGTGGCAGCCTTACCGCGTGGAGCACAGGTCGAGATTGACGCCATCGCAGCGGCAAAATAGGCCAGCGCGATGCATCGCTCGTCGCCGGATCGACTGGCGACTCGGTGACGATGGGGCGGCGGGGCTAGACCGCCTTGGCGACTTTGCCCGAGCGGAGGCAACGCGTACAGACGCGCACGTGCTTGCGCGTCTTGCCGACCACGATGTGCACTCGCTGCAGGTTGGGCCGCTGGAGGCTCTTGGTCTTGATGTTCGAGTGGCTAACTTTGTTGGCCACCTGTCGCTGCTTGCCGCAAATTTCACACTGCGCTGGCATGAGTTCTCCGGAGGGGGCTACCATTAGCACCTGTTGATGCTCTCCGCAAGCGATTCAAAGCTAATTGTCGCCGTGCTCGTCGTGGCGATTGGCGTCCAATGTGGCTGCACGTCGAAAGGCTGCAGGCCCAAAGGCGATGGAGGGCTTGCTCCATCCCGGGTCGATGCCATGCCCCGGTTGCCCGTGGACCTCGACGGTACTGTGATGGACGTGCGCAAGGTTCCGTTGCCTGACGTGCTGGTCATCGCTTGGCCTAAAGGCAAACGGGACGAGGCGATCGCCCAGGCGCGATCCGACGCCGATGGCCATTTCGTCCTACCGCGGCTCAGGCCCGATCGGTGGAAGTTGCTGGTCGAGGCGGGCGGGCTGGGTACGCTGGAAACCGAGCGTCAGGTCCCGGAGGATGGACCCGCGACGCTGATGTTGGAGGGGCAGAGTCGCGAGCTCAGCGGCATCGTTACGGACGCCGCCGGGCGGCCCCAAAGTGGCGCGGATGTGGAGCTGGGCAGCCCGGGGCTTCGATGGACGCGAACCGCCGGCAGCGATGTGAACGGCGTATTCACAGTTCCGGGACTTGGCAGCGGGCGATTCACCTTACGGGCCAGGCAAGGGCAGCGGGTCTCGCAGACGCAGGTTGTGACTTTGGACGACTCGACCCTGCGGCCAACCCATGTTCGCCTGTCCCTCGGGTCGGGCGTGCTGGTGGAAGGACGGGTGACCGACGACAACGGACGGATCTTGGCCGGGGCGACCTTGGACCTCATGACGATGCCATCGGACGACTTGCCGGTGTCCGGGCAGTCCGGCCGCGACGGACGTTTTCGCCTTGGGCCCGTGGCGCCCGGGAAGTACCAGATCCTGGCCCGGCTTGACAACTACGTCGCCCTCGATGCGCCCGAGCCACAGCTTGGCTCGCGTCCATCCGTCCGGTTCGACCTACGGCTGGCCCGGACCGCGAGGGTCGCCGGGCGGGTGGTAGACGAGTCGGGGCGGCCGATGAAGGGCGTGCAGGTATCGGCAATCTCCCTCATCGGCGGTAAGGACGACGTGGTTGTGATTCCTGGCGCCTTGCCACTCGCCGCCGAGGCTGCCGAGCTGCCGACCGGCAACTTGCTTCGCCCCGGCGGGGTCCGGTCGGACGCCACCGACGCCAGAGGTCGGTTTCTCATCACCGGGGTGTCGCCAGGCAGGACCAGAGTCGACATCCGCCACGTGGACAAGCTACCCTTCAGACGGGAGCCGCTCTTGCTCGCGCCCGGTGACGAGCGCGAGATGGGCGATTTGACCCTGCTCGCCGGGGCCACGCTCGCGGGCAGGGCCGTTGCGGACGAAACCGCCGTCGAGGGCGTGCTGGTCGAGGCGCGGCCGGCGGGAAAGCCGTCGCATCCGGCGGTGCGCGCAAGCACGGATGCAAGGGGGGAATTCTTCTTGCGCTTGCACTCGGGCAAGTATTGGGTCTCGGGGCAGACCGAGACGCTCATCTCACCGCAACCGCTCGAGGTCGCGGTTCGATCCGATGTGGCATCCGACCGCTGCGTTTTGCAGCTTGGTCCAAGGCCGCCGCGGGCAACTAAGGCGGCGAAACCTTGAAGTCGTCGAAGACGGCGAGCACGTCGCCGTAGACCCCGATCCCGGAGCTCCCTGCCGAATTGGGCGGCACTGAGGGAGGATCGTTGACCGCGACGTACAAGGAGCCGTCGAAGTAGCCCTCGACCTCGGCGTTCTGGGAGGCATCGCTTACCACGCGGATTTTTAGTGTATGCCATTCTTGGGGGGCGACGGGGACGACGGCCGTCGCACCCAGTGTCCCGGTGCTCTTGCGCAGGGCAAGCTGGCCGTTGGTTTGTAGCGCGAGCGCATAGAATTGGTCTGAATTCTGGTAGCGCGCGTAGACCAGGACGCGATTCGTGGCTGTTTGACCGAGCGACGTCATCTTCACCTGAACCTCGACGGTCACGTCGTGCCAGGCAGCGCCGGCCAGGTACGCCGTGCTTGCCCCAGCGGTGGTCGGCCCAAAGACCCGGCCGTGGCCGGTGTCCGCGGGATCGGCGGCAACGGTCCAAACGCTTCCCGTGGTGATCCAGAGATCGGACTTGCCCTCGAAATCATCGCAGAAAAGTGATCCCGATCCGTCGGCGCACGAGCCCTTCACCAGGGGGGATTCGGGGGCGTCCAGGGCCAGCACGACTGTTTCGCTGGGCCAAGTGGCGTCGAAGACGCCCCGGTCGGCGGCGACGTCGCTTCCGACCGGAATCGTTGCAACGTCATACGCGTACGCGGCGTCGCGGAGGACGGACGTGAAGGCAGGCGCGTCCTCACTGTTCTGGCCGGCGACGCCGAGGTCACGTCCGCCCGACCCGCCACTGCCGCGGCCAAGAGTCGGAGAACGCGCCACCTGGTCGGCGTCAGTCAACTGGCAGCCCGGCAACAGAACAACCAACAAGCAGGCAGCGGACAACGCCGCCCGGCGCAGGGTTTGCTCGTGATCTCGATCGATGCGCATCACACGGGAAGAACCGCACAAAGTATAGTGGGGCCTTCTCGCAGGTTCAAATTTGCTTGGATCGGCGTCTCGACGCCAGTACCAGCAAAGCAAAAAGGAAACCGGCGGCCGCGATGGGCGCAGTTCGTCCCCTGCTGCTCGGCTTCGGGCCGCGGCTTGAAAGAGTGGAACAGCCGCCGTCCTCAGCCGGAGCCGGGCAGGTGGCGTGCGTATAGGGATAGATGTCGCAGACCCCTTGCTCATCGTCGGGCGCCAGATCGCGCCTCTCGATGTCATTGAGACTCACCGAAGGAAACATGGTCGAGTCGGCGATCGATTGAGGCAAGGCCGAGCCGTAGCAATCGATCGCAGGCTGTCCATTGTTGTCGAGCAGGCGAGGCTCGTTGTCGCTTGCGGTGAAGCAGGAGTGATCGAGCCCGATGACATGACCTAGCTCGTGGGTGAGGGCATTTTGGAAATCGACGGTCGGGGTCGGTCCGGCGGTGAGGTCGGGCAGCGCGACCAAGTCTCCCCAGGCGTAGTCCACGGCGTTAAAGGCGATGTCGGCGTCGAGTAGCTGGCCGGTCTTCTTGTTTTTGAACAGCGTGGTGACCGCAAGCGCCGAGTCCGCGTAGCAGGTCGTGTCGTTGGGATTTGCCGTCGGAGACGAGCTGCTGCACCAGGTCTGGCGGCGGAAGACGATGACATTCTTGTTGTCGTCGGCGACATCCGCCGTCGGCAGCACGTTAGGAATCACCGAGAGGCGAATATCCGAACAAGCGAGGGTCGGTTGACTCCAAACGCTGGCTGCCGTCGTTGCGGCCTGAAGGAACTGGTCGGCGGTTAGAACCGGCGGGATGTCACCCAGAAAGATCTGCATCAGGATGCACGGATTCCTCCACGACACCGCGATGCCGGTGGAGGTGACCTCGCGGACATAGGCCGACGCAGCGCTGGGGACCAGGCTGCCTAGCGCACTCACGAAGAGCACCAGCGGGATTTGCAAACGCGGGGACATCTTCATTTCTCGAGCAAGGCGCGGACCTGAGATCGCAGGTCGTCCAGGGACTCTGGCGCGGACGGCGCCACACCCATAATCTGGCCGCGGCGATCGACGTGGACTGCGGTCGAGTTGTCGGCCGGGGCCGCCAGCCAGCGCTTGCCGGTCGCCTCCCAGCGCAGGTGGCGCTTGCCCTGGCCCATCCCGACGATCCTCGCCTTGTGCAGAAATAGCAGGGCCCGCTCACCGACCGTGAAGGAAGGCATTCCGACCACCGTCATCTCGATCTCCCCGACCGCCCCACCGGGCTGGCGCAAGGCGATCTTGCCGTCGGCCGGTGGCGTGCCCTTCCAGGTTTCATGAACTTGCATGTCGACGGTCGAGAAGATGGTGTGATGGTCCTTGTCCCACTGGCATTCGACCTTGCCCACCTCGGCGACCACGATCTGATCCGCAGTCTCGGTCAATTCCGCCAGATCCATTGCAGGCGTCAAAGACGCCCGCGCGGACGGCGCCACTACAAGCGCCGCAAACGCGGGGACAAGCGAGAACCTCTTCATGTCGATCAGCGTAGCACTAGTTTTGAGCTATAGGGACGGATCACGTCCCAGGTCGCGCAGCTCCAGCTTGCTCGAGTGCGCCGCTGCGAGCTCCTCGGCCGTGAGCCGCCGATGTCGCTTCATCATGCCAAGCAGGTCGTAGAGTCGCTGCTGCCAGCCTTCGTCGACCTGACCGTCGCGGAATCGCCTGGCGAGCACGCGCGGGTTCGGCGTAAGCGCGGCGAGATGGGCAGATTCAAGCGGCGTCAGGTCGCCCACGTCTTTGCCAAAGTACTTGCGAGCCGCTTGCTTGACGCCGCGGATGCCTGGACCGAGCTCGATCACGTTCAGGTAGAGCTCGAGCACGCGGTCCTTGCTGAGCAGCTTCTGCAATCGCCAGGTAAGGACCGCCTCTTCGAGCTTACGGGCCAGCGTGCGGCGATAGGTCAGGAAGAGATTCTTGGCCAGTTGTTGCGTGATGGTGCTTGCGCCGCGATCGAACGAGCGGTTGGCAAGGTCCTGGGCCAATGCGTGTCGGATCATGTCGGTATCGAAGCCGTGGTGGTGATAGAACTTGCTGTCTTCGGAGGTAATGAAGGCTGCCGGCAAGTGGTGGGGCATCTGGGCCAGAGGGACGAAGTCCGAATGGTAGGCGCCGAGAGGTAACTTGATCCCAGGCGGAGGCTGGGCGGTCTTGGGTTTTCGCAGGATGGGGAGGAGATCAGCGAGAGCGCGAGACTCGGTCTTGACCGTGCAGATGGGATTCACGTCGAAATCGAGGCTCAGGTCTTCCCAGGCCGAGGTATCGAAGCCGAGTTGGACCCTAAAGCCGAGGTTTCCTTGTAGATCGAGACCGGCGAGCGCCTGCTGGACCGGCGCCGGCTGCCCCTGCAGTAAGACCGGACAAGAGAGGGGCGCATGCTCAGTCGTGGAAATGGTCAACCTGCCGCGTGGGCTGTGCATGTTCTCGCCGACGCCCTTTACCTTCAGACTGGCGCCGAGTGCCTTCACCATCGCGTCTACGTCCACCCGCGAGGACGGCAGATCGAGCTGACCGCGCAGGCTTAGCGTGCCGGATTGATTGCGCCAAGGGGTGACATCGATGCCCGGGTGCAACAGATCGAACGCGGCGATCTTTCCGTCGAAATCAAAGGTTGCGCGCAGGGCTGGCCTGTCAACGGCCACGTGCGCGTGCAGCGAGCCTGTGGCATTTTCCAGGCCCAGCGTACGGCCACCCGTCAGCCCACCGAGCGCGCGCAGCGGGAGGTCGTGCAGATCGGCGGAAGCCTCAGCGAATCGCCCATTCCACGAGCCCGCCACCACGACCTGCCGAAGCGAGACCTCGTTGCTGTGCAGGTCGAATGTGGACCCCAACGCTGCGATGGTTCCGTCGAGCGAGAGATTGTCCATCAGCGTGCCGCCGCCGGGAACCTCCAGCGCGACGCCGGTGCCGGAAAATACCGATACGCCCCCTCGGGCGAGATCTACCTTGAAGGTCGTGGCGATCATCGAGGCCACCCCCTCGGCGTCGATGACCAGGTGGTGCAGGGTTGCCTGCACGAGCCCCTTGGCGTCGCGTTCGATTTCGGCCTGGGGCGCGCGCAGAGCGATGTGTGGGCCATGCGTCCGGACCAGGCTGCCGCGCAGGCGAGCGTTGCGGACGACGATTCTGGGCATGTCCGCTCGATCAGCACGCCCGCTCGCTGCCAGCGCCGACTTGCGCGAAGCCGTCGGTCCGCGAAGGTTATCCCCGTCGGCGGTGGCGAGGTAGCCGATGTCGACCCCGTCGACGACGATTTCCGATGGGTTCAGCAATTTCTTGGAGTCCCGCAGGTGCACTGTCATGCGGTCGATGCGAGCGAGATTCTGGGAATCGAAGGGCGGCGAACCGAATATCACGACGTCACGCACTACGAGGTCGAGATGCCAATCTAGGTGGACCGCGCCCACGGTTACCCGATGGCCGGTGAGCGATTCAAGCCGAGCCCGGATCGCGGCAGGCGCCTTCCATTGCCACACCAGGGCAGTCGCGGACGCGACCAAAAGCAGCGCCAGAAGTGCGAACAGACCAAGGGTTCGGCGTCGAAAACGCAAGGGCTCCATCCTAGCGCGGCCTTGCCCGCAAGCGAAGAGGCACAGCGCGGGCTTCGCTCGCAGGAGAGCGACGGCGTATCAGTGCGCCTCGGACATGGCACCCGCGCGGCGGTCGGGGCCCTCGAAGGAGACTTGGGTGACGCGGCGGTTGCTGTGCCGACCATGGGCTCGTAGGCGGGCGCCTTGCAGAGTTTCCTCGATGAAGTCCTGGTACTCGAACCCGGCCTGGCTGGCGATGATGCCCATTGGGCTGGTCGGCAACAGCAGCGGCGCAGTGTCGATGTCGACGATGGTTTCGTTGAGCCGCTCGCTCACCAACATCTCGACGCAGCCTGGGCCTTCGCAGCCGAGCGCATCGTAGGCCTGGGTGGCAAGGCGCAGAACCGAATCGTGGCGTTCGCGCGAGAGCTTGACCGGGGAGCACAGCTCGTGGCCGCGGGCCCCCGCGGAGCGTAGACCGGCCCACGATGCTGCCCTCGGGACCTCGACCATGCCAAGCGCCCCGCCGTCGAGGATTCCGACTGAAATGGGGCGGCCCTGCAGGAAGCGCTCGACCAGGGCCGAATCCTCCAAGCGAAACACGGCTTCCAGGGCGCTTTCCAATTCCATTTCGTCGCGGGCCAAAGTTCCACCCCACAAAAGCGACGCACTGACGGGGCGGACCACAACCGGAAAGCCGAACGAGCCGTGAACGTCCGAGGCGCTGCCGTCATGGTCGCTACGTATGACATAGCCAGGGGCCACCGGGAGATTGAACAGCCGCAGGACATCCTTGGTCTTGGCGCGATTCATGGCCAGACCCGACGCCAGGACGCCAGACCCGGTGTAGGGGATGCCATGCAGCTCTAGTAGGCCCTGCAGGCAACCATCCGCACTGTAGCGCCCGCGCACGGCCAGGAAGGCGACGTCGATCCTGGTCTGGCGGAGGGCCACGTCGATGTCCCGGTCCACGAACATGGAGCAGGCTTCGTGGCCCATGCGTCGCAAAGCTGCGGTGACAGCCTGGCCAGCTCGAATCGAGGTGTCGCGCTCGACTGAAAGACCGCCAAGCAGAACACCAATCTTACGGCTAGAGCTCATGCTCCACGGGTACCGTTCATTCGGGTCAGCGTCAAAAAAAGCATGTATTTGTCGCTTCTGCTGCTGCTTGCCCCACGGAGCCATGGTTTGTGGTAAAGAAACAGGCTCCATGACATTCCTTGAAGCGGCGCTGGAGATCCTGAAGCGCGAGCGGAAGCCCCTGCATTATAAGGAGCTGACCGAAAAAGCTATTGAGCGAAAGCTCCTGACCTTCGTTGGACGCACCCCGGAGGTCACCATGCAAACCCAGCTCACCACCGCGGTGAAGAAGGCTCCGGGTGCGCCCTTCGTTCGGATCAAGCCAGGCATATTCGGCCTTTTGCGCTACCCGGAATACGTTCCGGAGCCGGCGGCGCCCGAGAAGGTTCCTTCGGCCGAGGAGAAGCCAGCGGAGTCGAGCGAGGGCCGCAGCAGCAGTCGGCGGCGACGTCGGGGGGGGCGAGGGCGACGCAAGGATCGGCACGGAAACGACGAGAATCGGCTCGACGCCAGCACCGACGCGCCTGCGCAGGATGGCGCCGCCGCCGGAGCTGCTCATGAGGTGCGCGACGCTGATCAAGCCGCGGCACTGGACGATCAGGACGGCGGCGAGGAGCCCAACGTCGGGTCGCTTTCCGCCGAGGATCGGGCTGCGGCGCTGGCCGAGACCGGCGTGCTTGAAGGTGACCTCGAGGAGGAGGACGGTGAGGCTGGGACGGACGTCGGCGCCACCGAGACGGCCGACGACGATCAAGCCGGAGACGAGGACGACGACGAGGACTCGGATGCCGAAGTTGAGGGCGAGGTGCAGGCTGCGCCACCGTCGTCCGAGCCCGAAGGGATGCCGACGCCAGCTCCCGCGGCGGAGGGAACGCCGGTTCCGACCGCGACCGGATCGGCTGCTCATGGCGGCGGTGCCTCCAGCGATTCGCAGGGGCAGGGTAGCGGTGGCCGTCGGGTCATGTCCCCGGTGGACGCGGCCATCGAGATCTTGCGTGGGCAATCGCCCGGACGAGGTGTCCACGTCAGGCAAATCGCGGACAGCGCGGTTCGGCGGCGACTGATCCACGGCGAACCCAACGAAGCCTGGCGGGTGATGCGAGCAGCCCTTGCGTCGGAGGCGAAGGAGCGCCTGCGGGCAGGCGTTCGGCCGCGCATCAAGTCGGCCGGCAGCGGCCTTTACGCCTTATCGAGGCGGGTGGCTGACGCTGACCTGGAGAAGGCCGAATTCGTGTTTGGCGAAGCCCGCCGCGCTTTGCGCGAGCGAACCCTGGCCGCCGTGGAACAGCGGTTGGGCGACCTGGCGCCGGCCGCTTTCGAGGCGCTGGCGCGTGTGGTTCTGCAACGTGAGGGATTTGGGCCGGCGACCTTCGTGAAGCGGGTCGAAGGCACGATCTATGTCGAGGCGCTACGAGGTCGGGGCTTCCGGCCCTCGAAGTGCTTGATTGCGCTGCGACCCGGGATGGCTGCGGCGGGTCGGCGTGCGCTGGGGGAGCTTCGGGCCGGTATCCGCGCGCGCGGCCAGGACGAGGGGCTCCTCATTCTTTCGGGGCGACTGGCCGACGATGCCATCTCGGAATGGAAGCAGTCCGGACAGCCGGTCGAGGTGGTCGACGGGCCTGGGTTGGCCGAAACCTGCGTGCGACACGGTATCGGCGTCATCAGCGCCCAATTGACGGTCGATCTGATCGACGCCGACTTCTTCGCCGAGCTTTCCGAAGGCTAGCACCTCTCGGCGGATTGGGCGTTTCCGGTGCATTCGGCGGGCACCAGTGGCATCGATTCGGGGTGCGGACCCGGTTCCGGATCGAGCCGCCCGCGCGTGGTGAGCTGGGCGTGGTTGGGGCGAGCGCCTTACGCCGAGGTGCTGGGCCTGCAGGAGCGACTTCGTGACGGCCTTATCCGGGGTGATGACTGCGAGACCCTACTCTTGGTGGAGCATCCAAAGGTCATCACGCTTGGCCGCAACGCCAATCCGGCAAACGTGCTCGCTTCGCCGCAAACACTGGAGCAGGCCGACATCCCCGTGCTGCGCGTCTCTCGCGGTGGCGACGTGACCTTTCACGGCCCTGGTCAACTGATTGGGTACCCAGTGTTTCGACTGCCGAGCGGGGTCCGTGCCCACGTGGTCGCGATGGGCATGGCGATCGTCGCGGTGCTTGCCGAGTTGGGAATATCGGCGCTATGGCGCGACTCGCATCCGGGCGTTTGGCTTGGCGGCGAAAAGATCTGCGCCGTGGGCGTGCACGTCCGTCGGGGCGTGGCCATCCACGGCTTTGCCCTCAACGTGACGGTCGACCTCCACGGCTATTCCGCCATCGTTCCTTGCGGCTTGCGCGAGTTCGGCGTGACGTCGATTGCGAAGGTGTTGGGCTCTGCCCCGAGCATGGACGAGATGGCGGCAAGGACGGCGCGCGCGTTCGAACGAGCTTTTGGAATCGAGCTGCGTTCGCGATCACGATTGCAAATCGCAAACGGGAATCTGTAAGATAGCCTTACTATCGTGAAGGTACGGAGCAGGCCGCGCATCGTCGTCATCTACAATCGCGACTTTGAGGGAGCCGAAGCGGATCCCGAGAACAAGGCGCGAGAGGACGTCAAAGACGTCGCCAACGATATCTTGCGTATCTTGAGCGGAGGCGGATTCGAAACGACTGGCCTCGGCGTCACCAATGACGTCGCCGCGGCCATGGCGACGCTGAACGAGATCAGGCCGAATGCAGTGTTCAACCTTTGCGAATCGATCCACGGGGACAATCGCTTCGAATCGCTGATGCCGCTGCTCATGGACCTGGCCAACATTCCCTACACAGGGTCGTGTCCCTTCGGTTTGTCCCTCGCGCTGCGAAAGGAAGTGGTCAAGGATGTGTTGCGCAGCCGCAACGTTCCGGTTCCACGGGGCAGGCTAATAGGCGCTGTGGAGGAATGTGCGGCCCTAGAGCAGACGTTTCCCTTGATCGTGAAGCCGGCCCGCGAAGACGCTTCGGTTGGGATCAGCAGCGGGTCGGTGGTCTCCGATGTCCCGGCGCTTGAGAAGCGGGTTGCCCACGTGCTTGCGAACTATCGCCAGCCAGCGCTGGTCGAGGAATTCATTGCCGGCAGGGAGATCTACGTTTCGGTGCTCGAACGGATTGACCAAGAGCCGCAGACCTTCCCGTTCTTCGAGATCGATTTCTCGGACATGCCGGACGATCGGCCCAAGATTGTTTCTTTCGAAGGTAAGTGGGTCGAGGATTCGATCGAATACAAGGGCACGCGCCCAGTGCGTTGCGAGAAGCTTGCGCCTGAGTTACGTGCACGGGTGGCCAAGACCGCGCTTGACGCCTTCAGGGCCGTCGGTCTGCGTGACTACGCTCGAATGGATATCCGGCTTTCGCCCGATGGCGTTCCCTACGTCATCGACGTCAATCCCAATTGCGACCTCTCGGACTTGGCGGGCGGCTTTTCCAAGGCGGCGAAGGCAGCCGGCCTGTCGTACCGCGAGCTGATCGTACGCATCATCGGACTCGCGCTGGCCCGACAGCCCAGCGATAGCACCATTGCGACGTTGGCGTCGCCCATCGGTCCCTCTACGACGAATGGGCGTAGAGACGAGGTTCGGGCCAGCGTGGAGGTGCCGAGCCGACGCGGCGGCGCCGGTTCTGCCTAATTCGCGGGCGAAGCGGGTGCAGGCGTGCGCGACAACGCGAGCCATTGGTTGCGTAGGGGCGCGCAGGGAGCGCCCGATGTCCGCGCGGGCATCTTGGCGCTCTGTTTGATTATGGTCGGGCTGCCGTCATGCAAGGGCTGCCGCCCGCGGCACGATGTGAACGAACGTCCGGCGCTCAGCGACGTCGTGGAGGTGCGTGCGGCGGGGGCGCTTGTTGGCGACGTCCGGGTCGCCCTCGACGCGTCAAGCATTGCAGCCCTGTCGAAGTCGGTGCTGGCAACCAGTGGCGTCTTTGCTCCGCCCCCCAGCAAGGCAGGCACCGTGCAGGCAAGCCTCACCCTCGACGTGCTCGGTGAGGGCAGCTCGAAGGAGCCGGAAATCGGGATCAAAGTCCACCTCAAGATCGAGGTGCATCCCGCCGCTCCAGCCACGGCGAGGTACACGGAAGACACTGCGGCGATCGGACAGGTTCCTCTCGACAAGGCATCGTCCGGGGATGTCGGTGTCGCCTTTCAGCGGCTGGCAGAGCGGACCACCAAAGATCTGCTGCTGGCGTACGTGGCGCGCCAGAAGCTCTGGTCATCCGACGAGGACGAGATTGCCAAGACCCTGGCCTCGGAGGACAGCGATCTTCGTCTCGAGGCGATTCGGATTGCCGGGGTCCGCAAGATTAGACGTGTGCTACCGGCCATCCTTCGATTGTTGACGGACGACGACGAGGCCACCAGGGACGCTGCGCTCGGGGCAGTGGTCGGCATGGGGGAAAGGAGCGCCGTCAAGGCGTTGGCCGATTCGCGTCAGATGCGCGACAGCTACGAAATGGGGAAAGTGCTGGACGCCGTTGCCAGCCTCGGGGGCCAGGAGGCCAGGGACTATCTGTCCTTCGTCGCGGAAACCCACGACGATCCCGACATTCGTGCGATGGCAAAGGAAGCCCTTGACCGTCTTAAGAAACGCGAGATCAACCGCGCGCCAACAAGATAGTCTTATTGAAAATAACCGAATAAAATCCTAGTATACCGTTGTTGGATACGGTCAATAAGGTTGGCACATCGGGCATCCGTTCCGCGCAAGTCGAGATCCTTGCAGGACGCTATCGCACGGTTCGTCGCCTGGCACTGGGGGCGAGCGGCGACGTCTTCCTGGTGGAGGACAAGACGAGAAAGACCCGCGCGGTGCTGAAGCTCTTGCCGGCGCGGAGGGCCGCCAGGGAGCTGGGCGCCGAGTTCGCCAGGCTGACCGCGCTTGCTCATCCCAACATCGTTCGCGTGCGCGATGCCGGAATCTTGAGGGATGCCGGGGGGCTTGAACGCGCCTTCCTGGTGATGGACTACGTCCCAGGCAAACCATTGGCGGAGCTCCTCGCGGGCAAGGACGAGCGGAGTCGATTCGCAATCTTTGCGAACGCTGCCGAGGCGCTCGCCGACGCGGTGGCATATCTACATGGGCAGGGGGTACTTCACGGAGACATCAGTCCGGCCAATGTGCGCTGCGACCAGGCGGATAACCCGATCCTCATTGATTTCGGGCTCTCGCTTGCCAGCGAGGGGCCTGCCGCGCTCGCGACGTCTTCGGTATCTGGAACGCTGGGATTCGTCGGCCCGGAAGCCCTGCTCGGAGAAAGAAGACCTTCGGGGGATCTTTTCGCGCTGGGGGCGACTCTCTATCACGCGTGGACCGCTACCGCCCCGTTTGGGGTGGGGTTGGACGCGGTTAAACGCGCTTGGCAGGGACCACCACCCGCACCGTCGACGCTACGGGCGGGGTTGCCCGAAGCGTGGGACCGCGTTCTTTTACGCCTGCTGGCCGCCGGGGTGGAAGGAAGGCCAAGTTCGGCGCGCGAGCTGCTGCAGGAGATGCGAAGGGCAACGCCAGGACGGGAGATTCCAGCGGAGGCGGATCTGGGCGTTCCCCATCCCGCAGGCGATCCCTTGGCGGGGATCCTGGCTGGCCGCTCGGACGAGGCGGCGTGCCTTGCCGGGCATCTTGAGCGGCTGGCCGACGGCGCGGCGACGGCGAGCGTGGTCTGGGTTGCGGGACCGGCAGGCTCGGGCCGTCGTACCCTCATCCGACATGCTCTGCGCGAGGCTCGCCTCGCCATCTTGGCGCAAACCCTGCCGGCGTTCGACATTGAAGAGGGTGAATGTGTCGAGCTCCTTGACCAAAACCAAGCAGCGGTGCCGGCCGCCCCTGTCTCGTCCGAAACGCTCGGGCGCTCGCAGGCCGAGATCGTTGGACTGCTTGCGAGCCTGGAGGCACGAGCCGCGACTCGACCGCTGTGTGTGGCGCTCGTCGGTTCGGCCGAGGACCATGCCTTGGCCGCCGCGTGGGCTGGCAATCCGCCCACCGGGCGTTTGCTGTTTGTGCTTCCCTGCGAACAGCCAGCTTCCCGCTCGGGCTGCGCCGTGATCGAGCTGCGCGGGCTTTCTTCCGAGGCCATCGCCGAGCTGGCCCGACGTGGGGCCGGCGCGGAGCCACCGGTTGATGTCGCCGAGCAGATAGCGTCAGTGTCTGGCGGGCTCGCCGGCGCGGCGGCGCTTCTGGTTCGGGCCTGGATCAAGAATGCCCGCGAAGGGAAGCCTTCTGCGCTTGAGCTGGGTGATTCGGCGCACGACTTGAACAGCCTACTCGACAGGGGTTTCGCGTCATTGGCGCAATCAACCAAGGCGTTCCTGGTGGCGGCTGCTCTGGACGCGGAGCCGACGGGAGACAGGTCGGCGGACGACGAGCGTCAGGCGCGAAGCGCGGGCTGGCTTCTGCCCGATGCGCGCCGGCTCACGAGCCCGGTGCACACCGCCGCAGTTTGGCGTGCGGTTCCCGGCGACGCCCATCTGCGACAAGTCGCTCGGATGGCTGCTGGTCGGCTTCCTCCCGGAGACGGCCGGCTGGCCGAGGCAGAGCTGGCCCTCGGGGAGCGCGACGCCGCCGCAGCGAGCTTCTGGGCGGGGATGCGCCTGGCGCAAGCCAGGAACGCATGGGGGCGAATGGCGCAGCTTGGAATGCGCGCCATCGAGGCGCGGGCCGCGAGTGGAGCTTGTGAGGACAGGCTTGGCCTGGCAGGCGCACTCGGCATCATCGGTCGCTACGACGACGCCATCGCCATTCTTGACGGCTGCGGGCGCGTGGCAGACGCGGACATAGCGGCGAATCTGGTCGAACGGAAGGCATGGCTTCTCGGTCGACAGGGAAAGGCCAACCAAGCAGTGTACCTGGTCGAGAGCGCGCTCGCCGAGCTTCCTCAGCAGACTGACGGGGCACTCTTGCTCAGGGCTCGTCTTGGGCGTCTGCTGGTGGCGCGCGGTCAGTTTGCCGAAGCGCTCGCAGTAGCCTCACCGGCGCTTCAGAAAGATAGCTCGGCGGCCGACCCGGCCCGCGAGGTCGCGGTGCTGGCCCTGGCTTACGAAGGGAAGCTGCGGGAAGCGCGTGAGCTGGTAGCCGACCTCGCTCGCCGTGCGACTGATCCGCTGTCCTGCGCGCGCTTCGCTTCGCTGGACGGATTGGTCAGCCAACTGGCTGGAGAGCCCCTGCAGGCTGCCGAAGCCTATCAGCGGGCGGTGGGCGGCTATGAGCAATCCCGTGATCCGCACGGAGCGGCCGCTGCGACTTTCAACCTGGGCTGCGTTCTCGCGGAGGTAGGAAACTACGCTGCCGCGGTCGAGACCCTGGAGCGTGCGATACGCGACCTCGGGCGCCTGCGGGCGCTTACCGATCACGCGCTGGCGGTGTTCAACGTCGGGCAACTCTTCCTCCAACTCGGCGATCTGGAGGCCGCGAGCCGATCCGTGGTCAGGCTTTCGGAGGCGACCTCCGATTCCGGAGTTGAGGCTTTCAAGGGCTATACCTTCCTGCTTTCTGCCGAGGTGGCCCAAAAGCGTGGGATGCTTCGGGAGTCGGCTGCGAGCTATCGAGAGGCCGCCGAAGTCCTGGCCAAGATGGGGATGCAATCCACGGCCGTCATCGCCGAGCTGGGCCGCGCCGAAGTCCTGGCTGGGCTGGACGAAGTTGGCCAGGCAAAAGAGGCATTGCGATCGGTTGTTGCGCGGACCGCGGGCGAAGCTGCGGCGCCGGACGCCTCCGTGGCCGAGGCAACTGCGATGGCGCGGGCACGGATCGCCCTGGCAGACAAGTCGATCGGCTCGGCCGAGGCGGTCGAGATCGCGGAGAGCCTCACCGCCGGGTGTGAGCGAGCGAAGCGGGTGGGGCGACTGCCCGCCGCCTGGCGACTGGCGGCTCTGGCATCCCAGCTTTTCGCCCGTGTAAACGATGAACGCCAGACGCGCTGTAAGGACTTGGCGACGACCCTATTTGGAGAGGTGGCGATGAAGACCCCGGCAAGGTATGCGTCAGCAATGCAAGCCGACCCCGACGCGAAGGTGATCGCGTTGCGGCCTGAGAGCTCTAACGCGGGCGCCGAGGCCGCCACTCGCATGGCCTTGTTGGAAGGCCGCCTGCGGCGGCTCTTGCGCATCAACAAGCGGCTCAACAGCGAGTTGCGGCTTTCGCGAGTGCTCGAGACCATCATCGACACGGTCATCGAGCTGACCGACGCTGAGCGCGGCTTTCTCCTTCTCAAGGATGGAACGGGCGAGCTGACGGTGAGGGTCGCGCGCAATATCGACCAGACAAGCCTGGAAGGGCCGGCACTTGCGCTGTCTCGATCGATCGCAAGGCAGGCCGCCGAGACAGGGCAGCCCGTGATCGCGGTCGATGCCGCTGGCGATACGCGCTTCAGCGAGCTTCTGTCGGTGAGCGATCTTCACCTGCGTTCGGTCCTGGCGGTGCCGCTGGTGGTGAAGGGCAACGTGGTCGGAACCATCTATGTTGACCATCGCCTGCGCAAGGGCGTATTCGGGGAAGACGAGCTGGCGCTGGTCCTCGACTTTGCAGAGCAGGGCGCGATCGCGATCGAGAACGCTCGCGTGGTTGCGGAGCTGCGCCGGCGCGAGCAGCAAGTCGACTCGCTCAATCGTCGGCTGGAGCACGAGCTGCGGGTCAAAGAGGCTGCGCTAGACGACGCCCGCGTCGAACTGAAAGAAAGCCGACAGGTGGCTGCCCTTCGCTATGACTACAGGCAAATCGTCGGTCAATCGCCCGGCATGCTTGAGGTCTTCCGCCTTCTCGACCGCGTCACGGACACCAACCTGCCCGTGGTGGTGGAAGGCGAAAGCGGAACCGGGAAGGAGCTGGTGGCGCGTGCGATTCACTTCCATGGACCCCGAAAGGATCGAGCGTTCGTGTCGGAGAACTGTGCCGCGATCCCGGAAACCCTGCTTGAATCGACGTTGTTCGGACACGTCCGCGGAGCATTTACCGGCGCGGATCGCGATGCGCGCGGGCTATTCGCGGTGGCCCACCGGGGCACGTTGTTCCTCGACGAGGTTGCGGAGATGTCGCCGGCGATGCAGGGAAAGCTCCTGCGCGTGCTTCAAGATGGTGAGTACCACCGTGTGGGCGGAGAGAAGCCAGAGAAGGCAGACGTTCGTATCGTCGTCGCGACCAACAAGAACCTCACGCAGCTGGTGGAGGAGGGGAAGTTCCGCAAGGATTTGTACTATCGCCTGAGTGTGGTGCGTATCCACCTTCCGCCTCTGCGCGATCGGCGCGAGGACATCCCCCTTTTGCTTCGTCACTTTCTCGACAAGGCTGCGCAGCTCGCCGGCGGTACGCCGAGGCACATCGAGGCCCCTGCCATCGAACGGCTGTGCAACTATGCGTGGCCAGGCAATGTGCGCGAGTTGGAGAACGAGATTGCCAGGGCAGGGGCGTTCGCGAGCGGAAGCATCTCAGTCGCGGATTTGTCGGCGCACATCCAGGCCGGGCAGGACGCCATCGAGAATATTCGCGGAGATTTCGACAACTTGAGATTGCGGCAGCGGGTCGAGCGCTTGGAGAGGCAGCTTATCCGCGAGGCCATGAGCAGGTCTCAGGCAAACCAGACCAAGGCGGCCGTTCTTCTCGGACTTTCGCGATTCGGTTTGCAAAAGAAGCTGCGTCGTTACAGCATCAACCCTTAGCCAACTAGGTTGGCATTGCCTGCATCTTCGTTGACAAGCGAGCTCCTAAGTAGCCGAATCCTCTTGGCGAAAAGTCGGCCCCACAATTGCTTCACCAAAATAGGATCCAGATGAGCCCTCGCAAGAAGAGCACGTTCCCGTGGAAATGGCTTGCCGTCGCTGCGGCGAGCCTTGCCTTTGTCTTCGTTCTCTCGTGCAACAGCCCCTTCATTCCGATTCCTCCGCCGAACCCGAGTTTCTCGCAGGATTCCTCGTCAGGTGATTGGTCAGTTTCCACACCGGCGGATGAGCGAGCTGTTGGCGCCACGTATTTCGTGCTGAACGCAGGCCTTGGCAGTGGGATTATCCAAAGGGCTTCGGCGGATGGCTCTATGTACGCGACCCATCTGCAAGGCCAGACCGGCGACAGCATCTTCATCCACTGGGAGAAGCCTGGAAATGAGCAGAGCTCGACCATTTGCCGGCCGCTAGGCGAGGGCCTAAGCCAGATGGGCTGCCAGTAGTCCGGCAGAGTCGGGCACGCTCGCGGAGCGCCTCATCGGCCGCGCAGACACGCGCTCTCAGGCTGGTGTGCGCGTATCTTCCGCCGGAAGCAAAGACAGGGGCCCGGTATCGTCTGGAATCTCGGGATCGGCCGCATGAAGGGCAAGCCCCGTCCCCGGCATCTTCTTCACTTCATCTCTCGCGATTCGCCAGGCCGCCTGGATGATCCACGAGACGGATCGATCCTGCCGGATTGCCTCTTTCTGCGTTTCCGCCAGCATGGCGGAATTGAAGTAGAGGGTAACCTTGCGTTTCTGAGACACGTGGTGTCCTCGCGGGGAGCGCAGAATGCAGTCGAGAGCTACCGACTGATCTTGGGCTTGGTTGGGAGGAAGAATTGGAAGTTGAGGCTGAAGACGTAGTTGTTCGTCCACTCGGTGTCACGATCGGTGGTAGCTGGAACCAAATGTCCGTCGCTGGTGGTCTGCTGATTCCCAAGCACCGTGCGTCCGGATGCGTTGTTCTTGTAGACGAGGTCGTGCAACTCGAAATTCAGCGCGATCCAGCGCGCGATGAAGGCGTGGGCGCCAACCCCGCCGTTGAACGCCAGCTTGTTGCCTGTGACAGCCTTGCACAAGGGATCCTTGGCGTTCGGATCCACGCAGCTGGCCGGCGTCGCATCTTTGGCTGCGAGGTTCACGACGCCTCCGCCGGCCAGGATGTAAAAGTCGAAGTAGCTGAACAGGGTGCTCAGAATCGCTATCTTCCCCGAAAGCGGGATGAACTCGACCTGGCCCAGGGCGGCCCACGCAATGTGGTTCATCGTCGCTTGGGCGTCAGGTGCCAAGGGTGACTTGACGACCGCTGTTCCCGGCTTTGGAAGCGCAGAGTTGACGTCATCGTTGAATGAGCTCTTCCAGCCTGGCGTTACGTTGTATCCCGCCAGGACAGCCAACGAAAGC
Source organism: uncultured Myxococcales bacterium (assembly GCA_964491625.1). Classification (GTDB taxonomy): domain Bacteria; phylum Myxococcota_A; class Polyangia; order Fen-1088; family Fen-1088; genus Fen-1118. The sequence goes on along the minus strand of CAZBIU010000034.1, from coordinate 1,292 downwards.
CAGTCGTTAAAGTGGAACGCCACCTTAGGCATGACCAGCAGGGCATTGTAGAAGTCCTGTCCAATCGTGACCCCGGCGCCGACGCCCAGCTCGAAACGCTTGTCGCGTAGCTCTAGACGTCGCCGTATGACCGGCGCATCGGTCAGAGGACTCTTGCGTTCCTTCTCCGCCCTAGCGACGGTCGGCAAACAAACGATGCCACCCAAGAGTAGCGCGATGACATTCCGCATGGCTTTTGTCTTCTTCATCATGACGTCAACTCGCTAGCGGGGCGTTCGGTAGGTGAAGGACGGTGGAATGTACAGACTGATAGAGAAGAACATCATGATGTTCTGCACGAACTGGGTCTGGTGGGCTTCCGAGTCGCTCTTGACCTGGGCCAGACACTGCGATTGGCCGGCAGCGGACTGGTCGGCGCAGGGCTGGCGGCCCTTGAATTCGAAGACATCCCTGTACATGTAGTCTCGGAACGTCACGCTCAAGGTCAGCCAATCCAAGACAAACAACCTCACGCCCAGGCCGAAGTGACCGGCGATATCGGTGTTCTCGAACGACTTGTCACCGAACGCGCGGGGGATAATTTCGGTATGCATCTGCCCCAGGCCAGCCGCGAAGGTAAGATCCCAGTGAACGATCCACTTGTTGAACAAGCCGAACTTGCCGTAGCCGGGGACGTACCCCAGCACCACGGCCCAATGGTACTTCAGCTTGTTCAACGTCGGCACGAGGTAGTATTGCAAGCCCACCAGGGACTCCCGCTCGGACAACTCTTTGATGAAGTACTGCGCTTCCCCGCCGACGGAGAGGACGTCCGTGAGGTAGAAGTTGAGGTCGCCGCCGAACGAGTAGTGCCGAATCAGTGGGTCGTTCAGCGTGATGCCCGCGAACGGCGCCAACTCGAGCCGGTATTTCTTGAGGAACGCCTTGCGTGGCACCACGACGATGTCTTCCCACGCCTTGCGAGGCGCACCCGATTCGCCGCCTCCACCGACGGCCTTCTTGCCGGGACCAGCGGCGGGCTCCAGGGGTTCGCCTGTTCCCAAGTCCGATAGGTCGATGTCCGGACCGGAGGTCGGACCCGTGTCGGCCGGAGTAGCAGGAGCTTTGTCGCCGCCAGTGGCATCGGCCGCCGGTGCCTCTGGCTCTTGAGCCAATGACACTAGAGGGACGCTTACGCTGGCAAGAATTACGAAGAGGCCGAGGGCAAGTCGTTTCATGCGTTTCCTTGCTGGGGCCCGCCTTCACCCCATGACAAAAATCGCTTTGATTTCAGAGGCTTGGCTATGAAGGCA
>CAZBIU010000033.1:0-30519 GCA_964491625.1 uncultured Myxococcales bacterium | reverse complement strand
TGTTGTCGACGCCGTTCACCTGCTGCTCGATGGGCGTGGCAACCGACTGCTCGATGGTGACCGCGTCCGCCCCGGTGAAGGTGGTGCTGAGGTTGATCTGGGGCGGAATGATCTGCGGAAACTGGGCAATGGGCAGCCCCACCAGCGACACCGCACCGATCAGCACGGTGACGATGGCGATGACCATGGCCACGATGGGGCGGCGAATGAAGAAGGCCGAGATCAAGTCGATCGCTCGCTTCGCCGTCTAGCGCCGGGCAGGTGGCGCGGCCGCAGGACCCGCTGTTTGCAGCGCCGCAAGCACCTGCGGGGTGACGGTCATTCCGTCGCTCACCTTCTGTACGCCCTCAGCCACCACCTGTTCGCCGGCGCTGATGCCCGACGCGATAATGCGCGACGTCCCCGCCGCTGGCCCCACCTCCACCCGACGCAGCGTCACCTTGTTGCCGGGACCGACTACGGCTAGCGAATAGCTCCCCTGGACCTGAATCAGCGCCTTCTCGGGCACCAGCAGGGCGTCGACACCCGCGTCGGTCCGGCGCATGCGCACGCGCCCGTACTGCCCTGGTCGCAGCAGATTGTCCGGGTTGGGGAACAGGGCCTGAAGTTGAATCGTGCCCGTGGTCGTGTCGACCTGGCGGTTCACCGCAACGATGAGCCCCTGGTGTGGATAGATTGTCCCGTCGGACAGGATGAGATCCAGCGCGCCCTCGATTGCGTTGTTCGCCTTGCCGCCCACCATGGCCGCGAATTGCTTCTGCGCCCAGGCCAAGTCCCGCCCGTCGAGGCGCTTGAGGCGTTCGGCTGCCTTGAGGTAATCGCCCTCGCTCATGGGGAAGCTCACGCGCATGGGATTCACTTGGGAAACCGTCGTCAAGAGGGTGGGACCGTCCTGCCCGACCAGATTCCCAGTCCGAACTTGGGCGAGGCCCGCTACGCCTGCCACCGGCGACCGGATCTCGGTGTAGGAAAGGTTGAGCTCGGCTTGCCCAAGTTGGGCGTTGGCCGCGCGCACCTGGTCCTTGGCATCGCGGGCCGCGGCCTCGGCATCTTCAACCTCTTGCTGGCTGACCACCTTGGCTGCGCCCAGATTCGTTCGCCGCGCAAGCAGCGCCTTGTTATGCGCCAACGCGGTTTCTGCGCGTGCCAGTACGGCGCGGGCGGAATTCACCGCAATTTGAAACTCGGAACGATCGATGCTGAACAGCAGTTGTCCTGACTTGACGGTGGCGCCGTCCTGATAGCGCTGCCCCGCCAAGATCCCGCGCACGCGCGCGCGAATGTCGGCGTTCACGTAGCCATCGAGACTGCCGAGCGCCTCGACGTAAAGCGGAACGTCCCGTTGCACGACAGGAGCGACGACCACGGCTGGCGGCAAGGGTGCAGAGGTACTGGCTTTGCTCTCCGAGCATCCGGCTACCAGCATTGCTAGACCACCAAGAGCGATGGCGTTACGAATAGTCTTTGTTAGAAGCATGGTGGTTTTGGTGCACTATTTCGATTCCGCTGCTCGTCTCGGGATACAATTGTCCTCGCAGTCTCCCTTCGCTGCTCCTCACCTCCGCGTCATTCCTTGACCAGGCGCGATCCGTGCTCACTTATAGGTGTGGGAGGATTGTGGTCATGAAGGCAAAGAAGCAGGCGTCAAAGGCACCAGCCACTCTTGATTTGTCGGCTAACGGTCGAGAATCGATGGTTTCGGATGCGGATACCTCGATACTGCGAGCCGCGGACTGCGCCGTTCGTCTTGACTTCGATCTCAACACTTTCATGCAAGCGGCACATTCCGCGTACCTGCAGGCTAGCCCAGCGACTCGCGAACGCTTGGAGGCGGTGCGGTTGATGGCACAACTCGATGATTTGCGCCGCCGAGGGGTTCTGGCCACGGCCTGAGCCGACCCCGGAATAACTGCGGGCGTCCAGATGTCGTACCGGCGTCGGTGGTGAAGGTTTTCACATAGACGAGGTCTGCGAGGAAATACGCGCCGAGAGTCGAGAGTGAACGATGCGGTGTTGTTGCTGAACAGGTGCGGCTGAAGCCGTCGATAGCCGAGGTTGCTATGCCATAATATACGATGTATGTATTGGGGGAGGAGACGACCCCATGGCAAACCTCGACAGTTGGCTCGGTGATCTTCGTAGTCCCGGCGGACTCCACCGTCTTCGTGGTGAGCGCGACGAGCTCATCGACGAAGCTGGGCGCCACTACGTAGTGACCGATGGCATTCCACGGCTCCTCGACGCGAAGGACGTCGCCGGCGACGACGCCCACTGGAACCGCTTCTATGACTGGTTCGCCCCACTCTACGAGCACAGCGAGCACGTGTTCTCGCGTCTCCTGACCGGTCTTGACATGCGGAAGGAACAGCTCCGCTTGGTCAAGTCGTTGCCCATCACGCCGGGCAGTACCCTGCTGGAAATCTGCACTGGACCTGGTGTCTACCAGCCTTGGCTGGCGCGCGCGGTCGCGGCACAAGGCCGCTTGGCGGCACTCGACCTCTCGTGGGGGATGATCCGTCGCTGCGCTCACCGAACCCGCGCCCAGCACCCCGCTCCACTGTGCGTGCAGGGCAACGGCGCAGCACTGCCGTTCGCCGCTGGCACCTTCGACTTCGTCTTCCATTTTGGCGGTATCAAGCTGTTTTCCTCACCAGAAATAGGGATCAGCGAGTGCGCGCGCGTCTTGCGACCGGGAGGCTTGCTCTTTCTCGGTGACGAAAGCTACATCCCCACGATTCCTGCCAAAGGTTGGCGTCGGCGTCTGATCTTGCGGATGAACCCTGGTTTCCGTCGACCGCCGCCGCAGGTGCCAGCTTCGCTGAAGCTCGAAAAGGAGGACAATGTCTACGATGGCCTCGCGTTCCTATGGACACTTAGGCGAGTCGACGCCTAGATCGAAGAAGCGCGGCAGGGGGAGGCCGCCTCGTGACGTACAGCCGCTGTCGCGTGACCGTGTGCTGCGCGAGGCGCTGGCGCTCTTGGATCAGCATGGCCTGGGGAAGCTCTCGATTCGCCGGATTGCGCTCCGCTTGGGTGTCACTCCAATGTCGCTGTACAACCACTTCGCCAACAAGGACGAGTTGTTCGATTCACTCCACGAGGCAGCCCTCTTGGAGATCACTACGCCGACAATCCCCCGACGTATCTCTTGGAGGCACCTCGCCATGAGAATGGCCACCGCGCTCCGCCAAGCGCTGCGTGCTCACCCTCAGGCATTGCCTCTATTCGCCACCAGACCTTTGCGCTCGCCGGCGCTGCTGCGGGTAACAGACGAGTTGCTACAACGGTTGTTGGCTGAGGGGTTCCGGGCGCAGCAAGCACTCTTCCTGATAGACTGTGTCGGTGTGTTTACAGTCGGCCATGCCCTGGCCGAGTTCGGTGATTCACCGGCCGCTGCTCCAGAGCGAGACGGCAGAGACCTCCTCGCGATGCGCGCGGCCCTTCTGAAGGCAGGACTGCATTGCTTGGCGCGTGTCACCGAAGAAGCGTCTCCGCACGACTATGACGGGGAGTTTGTCTGCGGTCTGACAGCGCTGCTCGATGGCTTCGAACGATTGAGACGTCGAGTCAGGCGACCACGCTGACGTCACGGATGGATGTGCTTGCGACGGTCGAGAACCTCCTACCGTCCGGCAGTGCAGGCGGCATTGCTCATGCCACCGGCAGATCGACTACGAGATGGAGAGCCACCGCACAGAGATACGGGGTCGCGACCTCGTGACCTTTGAAAATCGCGATGGCCGACGGTGGCAGGTTGCCGACATGTTCGCGTCTGGGCCGTGCCGTTGATGCCGACGATGATGTCGGTGAGCGCGGAGGATGGCCTGAGCAGAGGCCTGCCATCTTTGAGTGGACACTTGGTCACGTCCCAGTTGGCACGTTCGATCGGGAGATGGCCAAGCTCAATGGGGCGGTTCGCGTCTAGTTTGATCATTTCTGCCGAGCTGCGTGAACAGGTGCCCTTGGTCGCGGCGGCGCCACGGTTGCCCTGGTAGCGTCTTCGTCCCTACTGCTCCCGCCGTAAATACCGCGCCTCCAGATGCTGCTCGAAGGCCACCGTGTCGAGCGACTTTCCGGTGGCGCGCGTGACCAGATCGTCGGTGAGCAAGAAGGACGCCTGGCTCCATACATTGGTGCGCAGCCAATCGTCGAGGCTGGCAAGGTCGCCGCGCCGGATTTGCAGGGTCAGCTCGGGCAGGGGGCGCTGGGCGGCTTGAAACAGTTGTGCCGCTGTCAGCGCCCCCAGGGTGTAGGCGGGAAAGTAACCGAACAAACCCGCAGGCCAGTGCACGTCTTGCATGCAACCGTCGCGATCATTGCCGGCGGTGGAAAGCCCAAGCAGGTCCTTCATTGCCGCGTTCCACGCCTCGGGGACGTCTTCCGGTTCCAGCCTTCCTTCGATTAGCGCTCGCTCCAATTCGAAGCGCAGGATGATGTGGCACGGATAGGTGACCTCGTCGGCGTTCACGCGGATAAGGCCTGGCTCCACCCGGGTCAGGTGCCGAAAGAGATTCTCCGGGGCAAAAATACGACTTGGCTGGTCTGGAAATGCCTGCGCGAGCAGCGACGCTAGCACGTCCGTGAAAGGACGGCTGCGGCCAACCTGCATCTCGAAGAAGAGGCTCTGGCCCTCGTGGATGCTCATGCCGCGCGGGTTGGCAACCGGCTGGCCAATCCAACGCGCGGGCAGGTTCTGCTCGTACTTGGCGTGACCAGTTTCGTGGATCACGCTCATCATCGATTTGGTGTAGTCGGCGCGGTCGTAGCGGGTGGTGATGCGAACGTCCGACGGCACGCCGCCGCAGAAGGGGTGGTGGCTCGTGTCCAGACGGCCACGCGCGAAATCGAAGCCGAGCCGCCGCATCAGCTCGGTGCCGAGCCAGCGCTGCCGCTCCTCGGAAAAAGAACCCTGGCTTGTCTCCATGGGCTCGCTTCGTTGCAGCTCGACCGCGCGGGGAATGAGCGGTGTAAGAAACGCGCGCAATCTGGCAAACAATGCGGAAATGGTCGGCGTTCGCAGTCCCGGCTCGAAACCGTCCATCAGCGCATCGTAGGGATCGAGCCCGAGCTCTTGCCCCAGCGCCTGCGCGGCTTCGCGCTTGAGCCGAACCACGTCGCGAAACAGCGGCAGAAATCCGGCGAAGTCGTTGGCAGGACGCAGCTTGCGCCACGCCTGCTCGGACCGCGACTCTGCCAGCGCCATGGCCTCGACCAGGTCTTGCCCCAAAGCCGTGGCACGCCGCCATTCCCTGCGCATCTCGCGCAGGTTCGCGCGCTGCCATGGGTCTAGGTTGCGCTCGTCCTGGGACGCGGCCGCTAACCACTCGCCAAGCGCGGGCAGGGTCGATTGTCCGTGCAGGTAGCCGCGCAACGTGGCCAGCGCCTCGCCCCGCTCGGCCCCGCCTTGCGGTGCCATCATGGTGGCCTCGTCCCACGAGGCGATGGCCTCGAGGTGCCGGAACCGCGACAGCCGTCGATGGTGCGTTTCCAGAAGTTGGTACGACATGGGCGAAGCCTACTTTCGCTTGGCCAGATCCCCGGCGCGCACCTTGGACAGCTTGGTCGGGTCGATGAAGCGCTTGGCCGCAGCGCTGATCTCGGCGGGGGTCAAGGCCTGGATCTTGCCGTTCAGATCCTTCCAGTACGCGAAGCTGCGGTCGAGGAAGAGCCCTTGGGCAAGCTCGCCCACGACAAAGTCGTCATCGGCGATGTGTCCTTCCCAGGTCTTGGCGTAGCTGTTCTTCGCGTCGGCCAGCTCTTTGTCGCTCACGGCAACTTTCACCATGCCCATGGTTTCTTCCACCACGCCGGACATCGCCCGGTCCATGTTGACCGGTGCGGCCAGGGCGCCGACGAAGAAGAACGCGCTTGGATCGATGGGATGGGCCATCAGCTGCGAAAACGCGCCGTACGAAATGCCCTCCTTCTGGCGCAGGCGCAAGAAGATGCGCGAATTGGTGCTGCCCCCCAAGAGGTAGTTGAAGAAATAGAGGGCAGGGTAGGCCGGGTCGTCGTCGCGCATGGGCAGCGACTGGCCCGCGGCCACGAAGGCCATCTCCTTGTCGGGCGTGTTGATGGTTTCATCGCTCGACTTGTTCTCGCGGAAGGGCAAGGTGATGCGTTGGTAGGGCTTGGGCGACTTCCAGCCCGCGAGGGACTTTTCGATGTCGGCCTTGGTCGCCACCGGATCGAAATCGCCCACCACGCTGATCTGGGCCGCGCTGGCGCCCCACAGACGTTTGTGCATGGACACCAGATCCTCCAAGGTGACCTTGCGCAGGCGCTCGACGGCTTCCTTCAGGCTCGGCACGTAGCGGACGTCGCCCTCCGGGTAGGGCAGAAGGCGCTGCATGAGCGTCACGCTGGCGTTGGTCATCGGCTCGGACAGTTGCTCTTCCAGCTTGGTCAGCATCTCCTTGCGCAGCGATTCGAAGTCCTTTTTCGCGAACGCCGGCTCGCGCACCATCTCGCCGAGCAGCGCAATCACGGCGGGCAGGTTTTCGCGCACGGTCTTCACATGAAGCTGGGCCACGTTCGCGGTGCTGGGCGAGCCGTGACCGTGGCTGGCGCTCACTTCCGCCTTGAGCAGGTCGAGCTTGTCCTTCAGCGCCTCGTAGCTCCGCTTGCGGGTGCCGCGCAAGAGCATCTCGGGCAGCATGGAGGCCGCTTCGACCTTGTCTTTCAGATCGGCTTCGCCGCCGAAGCGAATGGTGAGCGCGAGGCGCACCTGGCCGCCCTTGGTTTTCTTCGGCAGCATGGCCAGCTTTGTGCCCGAGGGCAGGGTTTCGCGCGTGGTGCGTTTTTCGATGTTGTCGACGGTGGCCACGAAGGCTTCGCCCGCTTGGTCGGCGGCTTCGCCCTTGTAGTCCTTGAGCATTGCCGCCACGTCGGGCAGGGCCGGCAGCGGGGCGCGCGCGGGCTGTTTGGTCGGGATGAAGAGGCCCAGGGTTCGGTTGGAACGTTTGAAGTAGGCCTTGGCCACGCGGGCGACGTCTTCGGCAGTTGTGGTCCTGACCCGATCCCGCATCAGGAAGAACAGCCGCCAGTCACCCATTGCCGCGAATTCGGACAAAACCACACCGGTTTTGGCCGTGTCGGCGAGGATCAGGTCGAATTCCCGGAAGAAGCCCGCGCGCCAGCGGTCTATCTCCTCCGTCTTGATCGCCTTTTCGCCCATCGACTCGACGATGCCGGTCATGATGTCGCTGACTTGGTAGGGCGAGCCCGATTTGGTCAGCTTGGCGAAGAACGTTGTGACGCCCGGTTCGGCCATGGGATAGGCGTTGCCGCTGACCTCGCTGGCGAGGCCCTTGTCCACCAGGGCCTTGTAAAGCCTTCCGCCCGGCTTGTTGGTCAAGATGTCCACCAACGCGTCTTCCGCGACCTTGTCGCGATCCGCACCCGCGACGCCGTGGTAGACAAGGCCTACCAGGGGGACGTCGCCGGCTCTGCGCAAGATGACCTCGCGCTCACCATCCTGCACCGGTTCGACGGTCCAGGTGGGCACAAGCTTGCGGGCTGGGCGCGCGATCGCGCCAAAGTATTTCACCACCAGGTCGAGCGCGCGCTTCTCGTCGAACTTGCCGGCGATGATGAGAAGCGCATTGTCGGGCTGGTAGTAGCGCCTGTAGAAGGCGCGCAGGTTTTCGATGGGCACCCGTTCGATGTCGCTGCGCGAGCCGATGGTCGACTTGCCGTAGTTGTGCCACTCGAACGCGGTGGCCATCATCTTGTCTTCCAGAACCGACTCGGGCTGATTTTCCGAGCGTTCGAACTCGTTGCGCACGACCGAAAACTCCTTGGCCAGATCCTCGGCGGCGATCTTGCTCGACACCATGCGGTCAGCCTCCAGCGCGAGGCCGAAGTCGAGGTTATCGGGGCTGGACGGCATTTCCTCGAAGTAGTTGGTACGGTCCCACCAGGTGGTGCCGTTGAAGTTCGCGCCGTGCTCCTGCAACAGCTTCCACACGTCGGGCCGGGTGGGCGTTCCCTTGAACATCATGTGCTCAAGCAGGTGCGCCATGCCGGTTTCGCCGTAGCCTTCCAGGCGCGAGCCCACGAGGTAGGTTATGTTCACCAGCACCGTCGGCTTGCTTTGGTCCGGGAAGATCAATACCCGCAGCCCGTTGTCGAGGCGGTATTCTGTGATCCCCTCCGCAGCCGTGACCTTGGTCAGGCGCGAGGGCGCGGGTTGGGCCGCCAGGGCTGGCGCCGAGGCAAGGCCGAAAGCAAGGAGAACAAGCCCGGAAAGTGCACGCATGGTTCCTCCAGGCGACGGAACATAGCAGCCTCGGGCGTTCGTCCCAACCTCAGATGGCGAGCGACAAGATGCGTGAGCCGGTTGCTTTCGGGCGGCTGACGGCCGACGAGGGATGGTACCTGCTCGCAGCCACCAATGTCGTCGATGGGCAGCGGCCCTGCCAACACCGTCAAGGGCTCCAACCGGTAGCGCGTCTGACGGTCCCAACGACCTGCCCTAAGGTCGCCGGCCGACGCGGCTCAATACCTGGCCTCGTGCGTCGATGAGCGAGATCTCAAGGGGCATGATGCCCAAAGCATGCGTGGAACAGGATAGACACGGGTCATAACAGCGGATGGCCGCTTCGACTCTGTTCAATGCGCCCTCATGGATCTCGTTGCCGTGCACGTACTGCTTGGCCACGTCCAATACCGATTGATCCATGGAAGGATTATTCTGTCCGGTGGCGATGAGCAGGTTCACCTTCAGCAGGCTACCGCCTTCGTCCACCTGGTAGTGGTGAAACAGAAGACCGCGCGGCGCCTCCGTGCAGCCGATACCCTGGGCGCGGTTGCGACGGGCGGAAACCAGGATCTCGCTTCCCGTGATGGTCGGGGCGTGCAGCAGCTCTTGGATGAGCTCCACTGCGGCCAAGACCTCGATCAGGCGAGCATAGTGAAAGTACAAGGCTCCGTGCGCGGGTCTGCCTTCGCTCATGGCCTTGTAGATTTGGAATTCCTGCTGCGCCAACGGTGTCGTCATACGGGTAACCACGTTCAAGCGCGCCAGAGGCCCGACCCGGTAGAACCCCTTGCCAGTGCCATAGGGCTTGTAGAAGGGATACTTGAGATACGACCAATCGATAGGTTCCTCGGCTATGAATTCCAGATAATCATCCGGGTCGAGGTTGTCTGCCACCACATGGCCATCGGCGTCCACCAAGCGCACTCGGCCGTCGTAAATTTCGAATTCTCCCTCCGGTCCGACCAGGCTCATGGACATGGTCTTGGCAGGGGCAAAGGTCGCTGCGATCTCCTGGTTGTCACCCATCCACTTCTTCAGAATATCGAGAGCGATCTGCGCCGTCTCTACCACTTCCGGGTACCAGGCGAGCAAGGCCTTGCGGTTCTCTTCGGTCAGAGGAAAGCCCATGCCACCGGCACAAATACCCATCACATGGATCTTCTTGCCCGTGATGCGCTCGGAGATCTCCTGGCCAAACTTGCGTAGGCGAATCCCTTTGCGCGCGACCTCGGGATATTTCTCGGCCAAGCCGAGGACGTTGCGAGTCGTGGGATCGGAATCGAAGCCCAGCAGAAAGTCAGGCGCCGAGAGATAGAAGAAGGAAAGAGCGTGAGAAGAGACAAACTGTCCCAATTGGATCAGTCTGCGCAGCTTCTCTGCAGTCTCGGTCACCGTCACCCCCATGATCTTCTCCCCGGCCTTGGCCGAGGCAATGGCGTGCGAGTGGGGACAGATGCCACAGATGCGCGACGTGATGGCGGGCATCTCCGTGTAGAGGCGACCCTCGCAGAACTTCTCAAAGCCACGAAACTCGCTCGTGTGAAAGCGGGCCCGCGTCACCTTGCCGTGGCCATCCAGGTGGATGGTGATCTTGGCGTGCCCCTCGATGCGGGTCACCGGGTTGATAGTGATCTTGCGTGGTTCAGCCATACTTCGCCATGCCACCCAGATCCAGCACAGGTACGCGGTCTTGCAGCAGCTCCATCAGCACGAAGAAGATCAGATCGGCCGAAGGCGGGCAGCCGGGCAAAAAGTAGTCCACCTTGACGTGTTCGTGAAGTGGCGCCACCCGGTCGATGAGCTTGGGCACGTCGGGATCTTTGGGGATATGCCCGCGACTGTTGCTCTCCGCTTCGACGTAGGACCGCCGCAGACACTGATCCTTACTGAAGCGCATGCGCAGGGTTGGGACATTGGCCGTGACTGCGCAGTCGCCGAACGAGACCAACAGCTTCGCCTTCTGGCGGATGACCTGGATCTCGTGCTCGTGCTCGTCGTTGCACACGGCCCCCTCGACGAGCGCAATGTCGCATGCGGGAAACGCCTTCCCGTCCACCACAGGACTCTTGACGATGTCGGCGAGCCTGGCGATTTCCAAAATGCGTTCGTCGACATCGAGCAGAGACATGTGACAGCCGGAGCAGCCGCCGAGCCAGACCGTGGCCAGCGTCTTCTTGCTCATGATTTCACTTTCCGCTTCGCCACGAGCTCGGAAATCATCGCGGGGTTCCTGCGCAGCAGGCCTTGGCTTGTGTCTTTGGGCCAAAGCGCTCCGGTGGGACAGACTTCCAAGCACTTGCCACACGAAGTGCACGTCGTGGATTCACCCCAAGGCTGGTGCAGGTCGGCAATAATGCGCGACTCAAAGCCACGGCCCATGACATCCCAATTGCGTGCACCTTCGACTTCGTCGCAAACCCGTACGCAGCGTGTGCACAGAATGCAGCGGTTCGCGTCCTGAATGAAATCCTTGTGGGTCGCGTCGACGTCGCACTCGGGATACAGGTACGGATAGCGAACGTGAGCCATACCCACGGTGTAGCCCATATCCTGTAGCTCGCAGTTGCGGTCGGCCACGCAGACGGAGCACACGTGGTTGCGCTCGGCAAAGAGCAACTCGGTGATCATGCGACGATAGCTCAGGAGCTTCTCAGTGCGGGTCCAAATCTTCTGGTTGACCATCGTGCCAGTCGTGCACGACGGAAACAATTTGGGGTTGCCTTCCACTTCCACCAGACAGAGGCGACAAGCGCCCACATCGGTCAGGCCCTCCAGGTGGCACATGGTCGGGATCGGAATCTGGTTGCGCTTGCACACGGACAGAATCGTTTCACCCTGCTCGGTGGCGTAGGGCTTGTCGTCGATGCTGATGACGAAGGTTGCCATCAGTGGACTCCTGCGGGACCGCTTTGAGCACCATCCTGAACGACGGCCTGTCCTGCCATCTTGCATACGCCGGCCGGGCAGCGCTTTTCGTGAATGTGGACCAAGTACTCCTCGCGGAAATAGCGAAGAGTCGACAGAAGTGGATTCGGGGCTGACTGTCCAAGACCGCACAAGCTGGCCTCCTTCACCATGGGGGCCAGTTCCTCCAGCAGCTCCAGGTCGTGGACGGTTCCCCGTCCAGTGCAGATCTTGGTCAGCATGTTGTGCATCTGTTTGGTTCCTGCCCGGCAAGGAATGCATTTGCCGCACGACTCTTCCATGCAGAACTCAGTGAAGTAGCGGGCCACGTCCGGCATGCACGAATGCTCGTCCATCACGACGAGTCCCCCTGAGCCCATGATGGTGCCGAGGGCCGCGAGCGCTCCATATTCCATCTTGGTGTCCAAGAACTGCTCGGGTATGCAGCCCCCCGACGGTCCGCCGGTCTGGGCCGCCTTGAACTTGCCGCCGTCTTGGATGCCACCACCGATGTCGAAGAGGATCTCGCGCAGGGTGATGCCGATGGGCACCTCGATGAGGCCGGTGTTGTTGATTTTGCCCGATAGTGCGAACACCTTGGTCCCGGCTGCCTTCGGCATACCGAGCTCGCTGTACCATTCTCCGCCGCGGTCGATGATCGGCGCCACGTTGGCGAAGGTCTCGACGTTGTTGATGAGGGTAGGCTTGCCCCAAAGGCCGCTTTCCGCCGGGTACGGTGGACGCGGCTTGGGGGTTCCGCGTTTGCCTTCCACCGAGGCGATGAGGGCAGTTTCCTCGCCGCACACGAAGGCGCCAGCGCCGATGCGAATCTCCACGTCGAAGCTGAAATCCGTATTGAATATGGCAGCGCCGAGCAGTCCTAGCTTCTTGGCTTGTTTGATGGCGATTTCCAGACGCTTGATGGCCAAAGGGTACTCGCCGCGCACGTAGAGATAGCCTTTGCTCGCCCCAACCGCATAGGCTGCAATCGCCATTCCTTCGAGAACCCTGTGGGGATCGCTCTCGAGGACCGAGCGATCCATGAAGGCCCCCGGGTCACCTTCGTCGCCGTTGCAAATGACATACTTCTCGTCGTTGACGTGCTTGTAAACCGTTTCCCACTTGAGTCCGGTTGGATAGCCGGCGCCTCCGCGCCCTCGCAAGCCTGACTGCTTGATCTCGGCGATGACCTCCTCCCTGCTCAGCATGCACGTGGCTTTGCGCAATGCCTGGTACCCGCCCACGCCGATGTATTCGTCGATCTCCTCCGGGTTAATGAATCCGCTGTTCTCGAGGACCACCTTCACCTGCTTCTGAAAGAAAGCGCCCTCGGAATACCTCAGAATCGGCTTCTTCGATTCCTCAAAGAAGAGCAGCATGTTCTCCACGAGCTGGTCGTGCGCGAGATGCCGGTCGACGATGGCATCCTCATTGTCGAGAGTAACCTTCTGATAAATCGTCTCATCGGGTTGGACCAGAACCAAGGGTCCTTGGTTGCACGCACCCATGCATCCGGCCGGAACGACGTCAACCTCCTCTTGCAAGTGCCTCTCCGCCACCTTCCTTCTGAAGCCATCGAGCACGCCTTGGGCACCCGCAGAGATGCAGCCAGCACCTGTGCAAACGCCAAGCCGTCGGCGCTTGCTGGCCTTTTTGGCCCTCGCTCTTTCCCCGATGGCCATGAGCTCCATCAGGCTCATGCCGCCGCTCCGGTCAGTCGTGCCCTTAGCAATCCCGCGATCTCCTCCCGCTTCACCTTAGGTAGAATCTCTTCGTCAAACGTGACGGCAGGGGCCAGCCCACAGGCACCGATGCAGCGGGCCGTTTGCAGACCCAACTTGTTGTCCGGTGTGCAGCCCCCTGCCTTGACGTTGAAATCGCCCTCGATCTGCTCGATGAGTGCCTGCGCACCCTTGACGTAACAGGCCGTGCCGGTGCAAACCAGACAGTTGTGCTCCCCTTTCGGCTTGAGGGAGAAGAAGTGATAGAAGGTAGCCACCCCATAGGCCCGGCTGGGCGACACCTTCAGCTCTGCGGCAACGAAGCGAATGACGTGGATGGGCAAGTAGCCGTACATGCCTTGTGCCGCGTGTAGAACCTGGATAAGCGCGTCGGGTCTGCCTCCAAAATTCTTGATGGAGGTGCATAGTCGCTTGATCCTGGGCGAATTGCGGTTGATTTCGCTTATCTGGCTAGCGTGGTTCAAGGCTGAAACCATGTCGGGATTCTTATAGCCGCCGGTCGAGGGACCCGCAAGCGGACCGTAGCGGTCCGATTTATGCGGCGCCGTCGCGGGCCATGGCGCGTCGAAGCCTACTGGTCGACGGTGACCGAGGTTCTGCCATCAGCGGTCACATGAACCGTCACCGTCCAAGGCTGGCAACAAACCGAGCAGTCCCGGACGAATACCTGGTCACCCGGCGAATCCATGTCGACATCGGATTCCAGGTCGAGCGCGTCCTGTTCTCCGCAATACGGACACTGGTAAAGCCTATCCATCGGCTCTCAGAATCCGTCCGCGACCCGCACGGAAATGCGCCCGCCGGACTTTTGAAGTTGCGCCAGGCCCTGGGCGAGGTCTCGCACCGGAATGGTCGCTGCCAAGGGCACTTCGAGGCCCTGGTCGAGCCAGCCGGCAAGAAGCTCGAGGTCGGCCGGGCGCGACTTGACGTTGACGAAATGAACCCGGGTGCGCGCGAACAGGCTGGCGGCCTTGTCGCTGGCAAACGTGAACGAAGGCAGCGTGGTCACGAAGGCGCCCCCTGTCTTGAGCGTCCGGCGCCACTTGCGCCAGCGGTACGCCGCCGCCGCGTCGAAGACCACGTCGAATTGGCCATCGAGCTGACCCTGCAAGCTTGCGGGCAAGTCACCCTTGGTGCGGTTCAAGACCTTGACGGCGCCGAGTCGCCGCGCAAGATCGAGCCCTGCACCAGAGCCCACGGCCGTTACGGATGCATTCAACTTCTGGGCGATGCCCATGGCGATCGATCCCACCCCGCCGGAGACGCCAGTCACCAAAACCTGCCCGCCGCTGGCCGGCAATCGCCCGAGGTCACGCATGGATTGAATCGCGGTGAGCCCGGTGGTGGCCGCCGCCGCTGCAACCTCGTGCGAGACGCCTTTCGGCTTTGCCGCGATTTCGTCGCACTTCGCGATCAGGGCTTCCGCAAATGCCCCGCGCTTGTTGAAGGGACCGTAGGGCAGAAAGCCGAATACCTCGTCGCCCACCGACCTCTCGTCGACGTCGGGCCCGACCGCATCGACGGTGCCCGAAAAATCATAGCCGAGGACAAGCGGCCGATTGCGTCCATGCAGGAATTTCATCTTCCCGAGCAAGACCTTGTAGTCCGCCGGATTGAGGGCCGACGCAACCACGCGAACGCGAACCTCGCCACGTCCAGGTGTCGGCAGCGGCAAGTCCATCTGCTTGAGGCCTGCAAGCGGCCCATACGTGGAAGCTGCTACGGCTTTCATGTTGAGGTACCTAGCGCGCGGCCCGCGACAAAGCCTGAAGAATCGTAAGGGTCCTAGGCGCCAGGTCTGATGCACGCCGAGCGACCGACAGGATCTCGGGTGAGCGTTCGCCTTGCCAGGGCGCTAGAACTTCACGCGATGGCGGCGGCAGGCAGGCGCGCAACCATCGAAGAAGGAGTTATTGAGATGGCCGACTCGACACCGAACGATGGGAAATCACGACCGCCGGGCGGCCCTCCCCCACCGTCGATATCGCGCCGGATGTTGCTCATGCTTCCGCTGATGTTGTTGGCGATGTGGGTCTGGAAGTCCAGCACCGAAGGGACAGGCCAGCCTCCGGTCGCCTACTCGCAGCTCTTCCAATGGATCGAACAGGGCAAGGTCGAGTCGGTCGTGTTCGATGGCGAGGTTCTTGACGCTACCTTGGCGAAACCCGAGAAGTTGGATGGCCGAGAAACCAAGCAGCTCCAGACCAACATTGCTGCCAACGATGCTCAGCTCTTGCCCCTGCTTCGCCAGAAAGGCGTGCGCATCACCATCAAGAGTCAGAAGCAACCCTTCGGCTTTCAAATACTGATGACGCTGCTGCCCTGGGCTCTCATCATCGGGGTATGGTTCTGGATGTCGAAACGAGCCAAAGGCATGCTGGGCTCGGGAAGCCTTTTCGGAGGCATCGGCAAGAACCAAAGCCGCAAGTTCGACAAGGCGACGTCGGTCAGCGTGAGGTTCGACGACATCGCGGGGTTGAAGGCGGCCAAGTCGGACCTGCAAGAGATCGTACAGTTTCTAAAGCAGCCCGAACGCTTCCAGCGCCTCGGTGGAAAGGTTCCGCGCGGGGTGCTCCTGGCCGGGCCGCCAGGAACCGGCAAGACACTGTTGGCCCGCGCGGTGGCCGGGGAATCGGGCGTGCCATTCTTCTCCATCAGCGCCTCGGAATTCATCGAGATGTTCGTGGGCTTGGGGGCGGCGCGCGTCCGCGATTTGTTCAAGGAGGCCAAGAAAAGCGCGCCCACCATCGTGTTCATCGACGAGATCGATGCAGTGGGGCGCTCGCGCGGGACCGGGCTAGGTGGTGGCAACGACGAGCGCGAACAGACACTGAATCAGTTACTCTCGGAGATGGACGGGTTCGACCGCACAGATCTGGTCGTGGTCATCGCCGCGACCAACCGTCCGGATGTCCTGGATCCGGCGCTGCTGCGACCGGGCCGTTTCGACCGCCGCATCCTGGTCGATCGACCCGAGTTGGCCGCGCGCAAGGCGATCCTGGGCGTGCACACCAAGGGAAAACCGCTTGCCGCCGACGTCGACCTTCAGCGCATCGCCGAGAATACCCCCGGCTTCTCGGGCGCGGATCTTGCCAACCTGGTCAACGAGGCCGCGCTCTCGGCCACGCGCAAGGGCGGGGACAGTCTGGCGGCCGACGATTTTGCCGAGGCCTTCGACAAGATCGTGCTCGGCGACCCGCGCGAGTCGAAGCTGGATGCCAAGGAGAAGCGGCGGGTTGCGGTTCACGAAGCCGGACATGCCATCGTAGCGCGCTTCTCGCCGGAGGCGGAGCCGCTTCATCGCGTGACCATCATCCCGCGCGGGATGGCGCTGGGGGCGACGCAACAGAGTCCGGGCGCCGACCGCCACTTGATGGCGCAGGCGGAGCTCGAGTCCCGTCTGCGTGTGCTGATGGGTGGCTACGCGTCCGAACGTCTGGTCTTGAGCAGCATTTCAACCGGCGCCGAGAACGACCTGAAGGAGGCGACACGGCTGGCTTCGCACATGGTGGCCCACTACGGGATGAGCGAACGTTTAGGGCCTGCGTACTACGACCACGAGGCCGAGCATCCGTTCCTTGGCCGGCGCATGGGGACCGATAGCGGGACGAGCCCCTTGACCATTGGCGTGATCGAAGAGGAGGCTCGCAGGATCCTGGGTCGCGCGCTGGAAGAGGCCAGCGCGATGCTGACCAAGCAGCGAGCGGAGCTGGACCGCTTGATCGCGGCACTGCTGGAGCGCGAGACACTGGAACGCGAAGATCTGGCCACAATCCTCGGGACAGCCGGGTCGGTGCTCTGACCTGCCCTGCGGTTTCTCCGAGCTGCCGTTGCAGCCCCTAGCCCGACCAAAATCGCTGCGATAGCAGGCGCCCGGCGCCGAGAATAGCGGTGCCGAGACCCGCGGCCGCCAGCAGCGCGCCCAGCAGATCGACGGGCCGCCTCGTTTTGCTGGCGAGCACGACCCCGTAGCTGCACAGGGCGAGGCCGGAAATCACGAGAAAGACTGCGAGGACCATCGACTTACTCACAACATCTTGAGATAAAGTGGGGCGATGTCCAAGTCTTCCGTGTACGCGCTGATTCTCGCCGGCGGCGGCGGGACTCGGCTGTGGCCAGCTTCCCGGCGCAGCCGACCGAAGCAGCTTCTAACCCTGGGTGGCCGCGAGTCGCTTCTGGCGGCGACCTTTCGTCGAACCACTCGCGTTCTGGATCCCGAGCACACCCTGGTGGTAACCGCAGCGGACCAAGCCGATGCGATTCTCCGCGAGCTGCCTGACCTTCCGCCGGAAAACCTGGTCGCGGAGCCGGCCGCGCGCAACACCGGCCCTGCCGTCGGGCTGGGTGCGGTGATGGTGGCCCGTCGGGCTGGCGACGATGCCCGCCTGGCGGTGCTGCCGTCGGACGCCTTCATCGCGAACGAAGCCGGATTCGCGCAGGTGCTTGGCAAAGCCTTCGAGCACGCCGCGGAGACCATCGTCACCATCGGCATCAAGCCGACGCGGCCCGAAACCGGGTACGGTTACCTACAACGGGGAAAGCCTGTGCGCGACGGCGTGTTCGAGGTCGCGCGCTTCGTGGAGAAGCCCGACGCGCCCACGGCGGCGCGCTACCTGGCGGGCGGCGATTTCCTGTGGAACGCCGGCATGTTCTTCCTTACCGCCGGACGCCTGATGGCGGAAGCGAAGACGCATCTGCCTGATCTCGCGACCATCCTGGATGAAATCCGCGCCGCGAAGGATCCGCTGCAAACGGCGGCGCAGCGCTACCCGTCGGCGCCCAAGATCTCTATCGACTACGGCATCATGGAAAAGGCCAGCGGCATTCGCCTGGTGCCGGGTGATTTCGGCTGGAACGACGTGGGCAGTTGGTCGGCGCTGTCCGAAATACGCGACAAGGACAGCGCGGGCAACGTGGTTTCCGGCGACGTAATACTGTCGGCGGTGTCGGGCAGCGTGCTGGTCAGCGAGCCGGGCGCGCCGCTTCTGGGCGTGGTCGGCGTGGACGACATTGTCGTGGTGGCGACCAAGGACGCGGTGCTGGTAGTGAAGAAGGATCGCGCACAGGAGGTTCGCGCGGTGGTCGACGCACTTGCAGCGGACAAGCGACATCAGCTCCTGTAGATTGTGAGACCCGACATGAACCCGAGAGTTTTTCGCGAATATGACATCCGAGGTGTGGCCGAGCGGGACTTTCTCGACGGCTTCGTGGCCGAGCTGGGCCAGGCCATCGGCGAGCACCTCTACCAGGCCGGCGCCCGTCGCATCACCCTGGCGCGCGACTGCCGCGTCTCCTCGCCGCGCATCCACCGCATCGTGCGCGAGCGGTTGTGCGCGGCCGGCCTGCACGTGCAGGACGTGGGCATGGTCCACACGCCGGGAATGTACTTTTCGGTCTTTCATCTGAACGCCGATGGCGGGGTGATGATCACGGCCAGCCACAACCCCGAGGAAGACAACGGCTTCAAGATCATGCGCGGCAAGGGCACCATCTTCGGACAGGAAATCCAGACCCTGCGCGATCGCATCGAGGCGCGACGTGCGGGGCAAAGCGTTCCCGCGGTGGCGCCCGGAAAGGTCGAAGACGTCGACGTGCTTACGCCCTACATCGCGCACATCGCTGGTAATATCCAGCTTGGGCCGCGCCGGTTCAAGGTGGTGGTCGACGGCGGCAACGGAATGGGCGGGATCTCCTGCGTGCCGATCTTGCGCAAGCTGGGCTTCGACGTGGACCCTCTCTACTGCGAGCCCGACGGGCGCTTTCCCAACCATCACCCTGATCCGACGGTGCCGAAGAACCTGGAAGCGCTGGTGGCTCGTCTGCAGCAGACCGGCGCTGAAATCGGCATCGCGCTCGACGGCGACTCCGACCGCATCGGCGTGGTGGATCCGCTGGGGCGCATCGTGTGGGGCGACCAGCTCTTGATGCTGTTTGCGCGCGAGATCCTGCGCACGCGACCCGGCGCGACCTTCGTCAGCGAGGTGAAGTGCAGCCAGGTGATGTACGACGACATCGCGGCGCACGGCGGTCGCGCCATCATGTGGAAGGTCGGGCACTCGCTCATCAAGGTGAAGATGAAGGAGGAAAAGGCGGTGCTGGCGGGCGAGATGTCGGGCCACATGTTCTTCGCCGATCGCTACTTCGGGTACGACGACGCCGTCTACGCGGCGGCGCGCGTGGTCGAGCTACTAAGTCGAAGCGAATCGCCCCTGTCGGCCATCATCGACAGCTTGCCGGTTGTGCACAACACGCCGGAGATTCGCATGGACTGTCCCGACGACATCAAGTTCAAGGTGGTGGAACGCGCTCGCGATCACTACCGGAAGCTTCACCCGGTCATCGACGTGGACGGCGCCCGCGTGAATTTCGGCGGCGGCTGGGGCCTGATGCGCGCCTCGAACACCGGGCCGGTGCTGGTTCTTCGCTGCGAGGCCGACAGTGAAGCACGCCTGGCCGAGATTCGCGCAGACGTCGAAGGCACCCTGGATCGAATCAAGGCCGAGCTGCGCGCCGGCGGTTGAGTATCGTCCAAGCGTCCTGCGTCGATGGCTTGCCCAATCAGGGGACGCCTGGGCCAAGTCCGTGGTGGGCGTCGCCAAATCGCGCGCAGCCGCGTCCGGCACGCCGCCCATGGTGTCCGACTTGGTGTTTGAACCGCACCAGGCAGCGGTTATCATTAAAGGAAGCGCGACGCTCAGCTTTCGAGTCGACAAGCGAAGCGGCATGAGACTTCCCGGGGGATGTGTGGCCGCTCCATCGTACGCTGGTTCGGCACTCCGTGAAATTTGACGGGCGAGGTGCCGCTTCACTGTTTCCGAAAAGGGCCGAGGATCCCTTGTTTGGGGGGAGTCCGCGGCGGACCCCATGCATCTAACTGATCGGAAGGAAATTGAAATGCTCAGCTCGGCGCTGTTTGAACCTGCATCCTTGGGAAAGCTGTCGCTTGCGAACCGAATCGTCATGGCGCCGATGACGCGCAATCGTGCTGTGGAGAGCAACACGGCGAATCAGCTCATGGCCGAGTACTACGCCCAGCGAGCAAGCGCGGGCCTTATCATCACCGAGGGAACCTCGCCGTCACCCAACGGCACCGGCTATGCGCGAATTCCTGGTATCTGGTCGAAGCGTCAGGTCGCCGGCTGGGAGAAGGTCACCAAGGCGGTGCACGCCAAGAGCGGCGTCATATTCTTGCAGCTCATGCACACCGGCCGCGTGGGTCATCCACTCAACTTGTCGCCTGGGGCCGAGCTTTTGGCGCCGAGCGCGGTCGCGGCGGAAGGGACCATCTTCACCGACGCGCAGGGGCCGCAGCCGTACCCAGCACCGCGTGCGATGAGCGAGGCCGAGATCTGGGCGGTGGTCGACGAACACACGCAGGCCGCGCGCAACGCGGTGGCGGCCGGGTTTGACGGCGTGGAGCTGCATGGCGCCAACGGGTACTTGCTGGAACAGTTTTTAAGTCCGCACACCAACCAGCGCGACGACGCCTGGGGCGGCAGCGTGGAGAAGCGGATCGGTTTCGTGGTCGAAGTGGCCAAGCGTGTGACCGCTGCCATTGGTGGCCAGCGCATGGGGATCCGGCTTTCGCCCCACGGCACGAATGCCGGGATGAAGGCGTATCCCGAGATCGACCAGACCTATATCGAGCTCGTGACCAGGCTTTCGCCCTACGGCCTGCAGTACATACACTTGGTCGATCACTCCCACTTGGGCGCACCCAAGGTGCCAGAGGCGCTCAAGCGCGCGCTCCGGCGTGCTTGGCCGCGGACCGTGATTCTTTCGGGCAACCTCGACCGGGGCCTTGCCGAGGCCGCGCTACGCGACGGGAAGGGCGACCTCTTCGCCTTCGGCCGACCGTTCTTGGCCAACCCGGATCTGGTGACGCGCCTGCAACGAAGCCTTCCGCTCAATACACCCGATCCATCCACGTTCTACACGCCGGGCCCGAAGGGCTACATCGACTATCCGACGGCGACGTAACCCGACCGACAAATCCGCCGTCTCGTGCTTGTGGGCGCCGTCGCTGCGCACTATTCTTCGCGCCGCCTTGGATATCATCGACGCCCATGCACATGCATTTCCGGATTCCCTCGCCGCCCGCGGCGTGAGCGCGGTTCGCGATCACGGCCGGTGGCACAAGATCCGAAACCATCACGACGGCACCCTGGTAGGACTCCTGGCGTCGATGGATCACGCCAACATCGGGCGCGCCGTGCTCTGTTCGGTGGCGACCAAACCGACCCAGGTCGAAAAGATCACCGCCTGGTCCGCGAGCATCGCCAGCGACCGAATCATTCCCTTTGCCTCGGTCCACCCCGATTATCCCGAACCGGAAAGCGAAATCGAGCGCATCGTGCGCCTTGGTTTGCGCGGCCTCAAGTTCCATCCCCAGTATATGCACTGTCCGCTAGACGATGCGCGCTGTGTGCGCATCGCGCGGGCAGCCGCCAGCGCAGGCCTGGCTATCGCCATCCACGGCGGCTACCACCCGTCGTTCGAAAAGGACGACGAAGGGTCGCCGCTGCGCCTGCGTCGACTGCACGATGCGGTTCCCGACCTGCGCATCATCGCTTGTCACCTTGGCGGCATGGGCGATTGGCAAGGCGTGCTGGATCACCTGGTGGGCACGGATGTGTACTTGGAAACCAGCTTCGCACCGACGTGGTGCCCGCCCGACATCCTCGCCGCGGTGGTGGCCGGTCACAGCCCGCACCGAATCGTGTTCGGCACGGACGCGCCGTGGAACGATCAGGCAACCGAGCTGGCCGAGTTCAGGAAGCTGCCGCTGACAGCCGAAGCGTTCGCGCTCGCGCTCTCGGGAAACATGGCCGCCCTCGTGGGCGCTCAACTGAGCCTGAACGGATAGCTGATGATCTGGCTGGTGCCGGCGGAGGGAAAGCGCAGGCGGCCCACCACGCCCTTGATGCAGCCAAAAAGTCCGTTGCGCTGCAAGACCGCGGGCGCCTCGACGCGCACCCCGCGCACAGTGCCGGCTCGCTGGATACGGAATTTGACCGTGACCTTGCCAGGAACATAGGTTTCCGGATCGGGCCGCGCGCGTGTGATGCACTCGAGGATGGCCGATTCCTCGGCGCGGAACCGTTCGTCGATTTGGTCTTGGCTGAGCTCGGGCAATTCCTTGTCGCTCGACATGTCCAGGCGAAGCACGTCAGGCGTAGACAAATCGTCGCCCTGGGCCACCGGCCGCAAGTCCGCGGCGGAAAGCCGCACGGGCTCGCTCTCGGATTCGCCTGCCGTCGGGCCTTCGGCGGGGGAACCACGCGCGATGCGGACGGCACCGTGGGCGCGCCTGTGGGGCTTCTTGCTCGCGGCCGCCGGCGTGGGCTCGGCAGGTTTGACCACCGCCACCCTGCTGGCTGCGTTCTGATGCTGCCAGAAAAGGTAGCCGCCGACGCCGAGCGCGGCGACCAGAAGCCCGAGCAGGAATCCCTTCATGAGGCGGCAAGCCTACAACGAAGCCCGCCGACCGGCGACTACCGATCGAGCGGAACCAATCGCGGTTGCGTCTTGAGCGACAGGCGCACGGTACGGAAGTGGCGTTCGTCGAGCGTGACGATGGCGCTGGCGCGCAGCCGTTCGGCCTGTGCCATCACCACGGCGTCCGCCAAGCCGAGGTCGAGATCCGCGTACTTTTCGCAAAGGGCGACGGCGCGCGGCAGATCGCGGGATGCGTGTGCATCGACGAGGAAATGGCCGTCCTCCACGTCGTGCAGGAACGCGATCGCCACGTGGCTGCCCAGCTTCTTGCTCGCCAGATAGTCCACCTCGGGCAGGATGGCCCAGGGCAAAGTCCAGATGCTTTGCGACTCGGCAAAGAAACGCTTCACCTTTTCGTGATGCCGGTCGTCGCGGTCGAGCAGTGCCAAGATGCCGCCCGTGTCCGCGACGATCACGACTCACCGAAGCCGTCGAGCAATTCTTCGGCGCGCTCGCTGAGGTCGCCCGTGCCGCTCCGTCCGAGCCCCAGGCTGCGCGGCCGCCGCGTCTTGCCGCCCGCCAAGTACACCGCGACCGCCTCGCGCATGAGCGACGCCTGGGTGCGGCCGGCGGCGTCCGCCGCGCGCTGGATGCGCGCGTAGAGGTCGTCGTCCAGGTACATGGTGGTCTTGTGCATGCACGCCATATATATCGCGACGGCTATACCGTGTCAAGCTAAGGCGCCGCTGTAGTCCCCGGCGGGCGCAGCTTTCGGCCCTGGGCAGTTACTCCCCGAGGACGACGCGTTCGATAATCACGCGCACCTGGTTGTGCAGGAACAAATAGCCGAGCGCGCTGACCGTCAGGAAGGGCCCGAACGGAACTTCGGTAAGTCGAATCGACGTGGGTGGCGCGGGACTCTCGGATGCTCCAGGGAGCGCGGGCGGGCCTGTCGGGGCGGCGTCCGCATTCTGCGGCGAGGCCCCGCGTTGCTTTCTTCGCTTAGCGAACAGCACCGGCACGCTGATCAGCACACCCATGAATGAGGCGCAGAAGACGATGGGCGGTAGTGCCTTCCATCCCAGCAGCGCCCCCATCACGGCCAGCAGCTTTCCGTCACCAAGCCCAAGACCTTCGCGCCCGGTCGAGTAGTAGTAGGCATCCGCGATCAAGCGCACCGCCAGATAGCCCGCTGCCGCGCCGATCAGCCGTTCCAGCCACGCGACTTCGCCCGTCGCAAAGCCGCCCGCGAAGAACACCACCACCGACGGCAAGGTAATGATGTCGGGCAGTCGCTTGGTGTCGAGGTCGATAAAGGTCAGCACGGTCAGGACGGCTGTGAAGGCGAAGTACACCGCATAGCGGGCGATGCGCACGCCAAGCGGCAGCGGCGCCGGATCCAGCGCGAAGGTCCAGAAAACCAGCAGCGACAGCGCGGCCGCCAGGGCCTCGACCAGGGCGTGGCGGGCGGAAAACTTGGCGCCGCAGCTTCGGCAGCGCCCGCGCAAGAGCAGGTAGGACACGATCGGAATGTTGTCGCGGGCCTTCACGCGAGCGCCGCAGGCAAAACAGTGGGACGGCGGCGAAACCACCGACATGCCGCGCGGAACGCGCGCGATGCAAACGTTGAGGAAGCTGCCCCAAAGCGCACCGAAGCCGGCCGCGCCGACGAGCGCCGGAATCCGCCAAGGCGCCAGAGCCTCTGCCAGAGCTGGGTTCACCGCTAGACGGTAACATTTGGTGGTAGATTTCGTCGCCTCTTGATGTGTTCGACCGGTTTGAAAGCACTCGTCGCCCCGATGCTCGTCGTTACCCTTGCCGGTTGCTCCGGCAAGAAGACCGCCGCCGCGCGCGCAGCGGCGGAGATTTTGGATGACGCAGTTTCGCCCAAGAGCTTTGCGGCCGAGCTACGCAAGCTGGGCGGCGGCCACGTTCACGCAACAATCACCTTTCATGTGGATCGCGCTGGCGGGGGTGGTGGGGAAGCCGGCAGCGCGCCCGCTTCGCCGCCGTCGGTGACCACCACGACCGACCTGTGGATGGACCGGAACGGCGATTTCAGGCTGCTCGAAAGCAACGACCAGGACGGCGGGCGCGAGATCGTCAAGGTCGGCGGCGCGCTGGCGGTGGCGCTCCGATACGGCAAGATGATTCGCAGGGCCGCCGAGGATGCCGAAAGTGCGCGGTACCTCAGCGAGGCGCTGGGCGGGCCCTGGTCCGCCTGGGAAATCGTACGCAGGCAAATCGAGTTGGAAGGTGGCGCCGGCGAGCTTCGACTTCGCCTAAGCGCTCGCAAAGAAAACCTGCCCGCCCGATTCGCGCCCGCCGAAGGTGTGCGCAAGTGGCGTGACAGCGTTACCGTGAAGACCCTGGAGGGAAAGGCGACACTGGAGGCCGGCGACAAGGTCCTGCGCGAGTTCGGGTGCAAAACCAGCTTTGATGCCACCCGTGACGGCGTTCCCATTGAGGGCGACATCGCCGTGTCGATGACCGTAGACCAAGTCGGACAGGTCGCCGCGCTGGTGTTGCCCGCCAGTGAGCCCCTTCGTACTCGGCAGCGAACTGTGCCGGAAGAGAAGGCGCTGCTCGGCGGAATTGCCGCCTCTGCGGGCTCGGCGTTGCGAAAGAGTTCCCCCTAGTGAAGGACGACGAGCTCATCCCCGTTGTGCA
Source organism: uncultured Myxococcales bacterium (assembly GCA_964491625.1). Lineage (GTDB taxonomy): Bacteria > Myxococcota_A > Polyangia > Fen-1088 > Fen-1088 > Fen-1118. The sequence continues at coordinate 5,502 of CAZBIU010000033.1, read as the reverse complement.
CGCAGAGCCCGTGCTGCCCGATCAGGGCGACCGCCTCGCGCACTTGCGCGAGCATCGCGGGCTCATCATTCGCCGCGCGCTTCTGGCCAGCGCGATTCGCGGCTTCTTCCCCCTGCCGGTCGCGGACGATCTGCTCTGCCGCCGCATCGGTGCCGGGCTCTACCAGCGCCTCGCGACCCTGAGGCAAGTCGATTTGCCGCCGAAGAGCGCGGAGATTCTGGCCGATGCGAGCGGCCTGGGAGCCGCAACCAGCTTGTCGTTCACCGCGGTCGCGGCGTTGGTCGCCAAGTTCGCGGGTAGGAAGTTCTTGGCATTGCTCGCGGCAGGGCGCAGTGCCGAGGACATGGCGCGAACTTACCTGCGCGCCACCCTGTTCGACCACTACTGCGCGAAGCTGCACGTGGGAGGCCCCATCAGCGCGGCCACAGCCGAACGGCTGTGCGCGTGCCTCGACGTGGGAGCGGCCGACCTGTCGGCGGGACCCGTACTTGAGGCATTTCGGGGCGGCGGGCGCCTGTTGGGACGGTCGCTGCTGGAAGCACCAGGCTGGGTCTGGCAGAAATTCGGAAAGCTGGGAGAACGATTCGTCCGCAGCGGCGGCAATCCCGACATTCTCGATGCGTTTCCCGAGGCGTCGCCCGAGGAAATGACCTGGCTCGACCGGGCCGCCCAGTCGGTGGACCAGGCCTTGGCCCGCGCGGGCGCCGGCTTCATCGAGGACGCGGTCCTGCGATTTGAAGCGCGCTGGAACCGAGGAATATGACCAACCAAGTGACAAGCGTGCTGCAATGATTGAGTGGCCGGTCGTGCTTTGCTAACATTCAGCTTACGTGACGACGCGCAAAGCCCCGACCAAGAAGAGGAAGAACCCGAGCACCGCGAAGGCTGCCGCTGGCGGCAGGAAGAAGGTAGCGCGCAAGCAGGTCCCAAGGCCCAAGCTGCGCCCGCGGCGGCCACAACCGTCGGATGCACCGGTCCTGCGTCCCGCGGACGATCGCGGCCGGCGCGAATCGCTGGCCACCGCCAAGGCCGCCGTGGCCGCCGCGCTCGACAAGAAGGCCGTGGATCCGATTCTCATCGACGTGTGTGGCCGCGCCAGCTACGCCGATTTCATCGCGGTGGTCAGCGGTCGCAGCGACCGCCAGGTCGACGCAATTGCGGAAGGCGTGTGCCAGTCGATGGCGGCGCTCGGGCGCCGGCCCCTCGGTCGCGAGGGCGCACGCAACGGCCGTTGGGTCCTCATCGATTTCGGCGACGTGGTGATGCACGTCTTCTACCACCCACTGCGCGAGGTGTTCGACATCGAGAGCCTGTGGATCGATGCCCCGCGCGTGAAGCTTCAGGTGCCGGCCGAGGCGAAATCCGAGCCGAAGCTCGACGGGCCTGGCGGCGACAGCATCGCGTGAAGATCCTGGTTCGCGCGGTCGGCAAGATGCGCGACAAGCGCATGCAGTCGCTGTGCGACGAATACGTCGAACGCGCGCGCCGACACCTTCCCGTCGAGGTGGACGAGGTCGGCGACGATGAATCGCTTCTGCGCGGACTGCCCGCGGGCGCCGAGGTGATCGCGCTCGAACCCGGCGGCGACGCCTGGGACACCGCCCAACTGACGATGTACATCGACAAGCGCATGGTGCAGGGCTCGCGCGCCCTGGTGTTTCTGATCGGCGGCGCGGACGGGCTTTCCGCCGCGACAGTGGGGCATGCACAGCGCAGGCTGTCTCTGTCGCCCCTGACCCTGCCGCACCGGTTGGCCCGCGTGATTCTTTGCGAGCAGATCTATCGGGCGATCTCGGTTATTCGCGGCGAGCCTTACGGTCGCTGAGCAATGCTACACTGAGGCCAATGAGCATCGGCAAGCGGCTGCTTAATCTGGCGCGCTCGGAACTGAATTCCCTGCTCGATCACGCGGCGGAGCCCGAACCCGATCGCTTGGTCGATCCCGACGAGGATCTGTACCGCCGCTTCAGCCTCGACCAGCTTTCCGACGCGGAGCTGGAAGCCGAAATCGAGCGCCGCTATCGCACCCGTCAGGCCGCCGCGCGGGGATCGACGTCGCGACCGCAACCGAGGCCCGCGACCGGCCCGACGCACGGCCGAGCCGCCGGCGCGCGCGAGCCCGGCAGGTCACCCGGCGGCGCCGTCCCCGCGGACGATGAGCTTCGTCGCGCCTACGCCGCGCTGGAGGTTCCCTTCGGTTCCGACTTCGCGACCGTGCGCAAGTCGTACCGGATCCTCATGCGCAAGTACCATCCCGATCGCCACGCGAGGTCTCCGGAAAAACAGAAAGCCGCCACCGAGCTGGCACAGAAGCTGACCCTCGCGTACAAGCTCATCGAGAAGAGAGCTGGCAAATAGCCGCGGTTGTACGCGACTGTGCTAGATAGCGCGCGTGATTCGACTCGACAACATCAGCAAGCAACACGGACCGCAGATCCTTTTTGTGGACGCGAGCGCCGCCATCCAGCGCGGCGAAAAGATCGGGCTCGTGGGACCGAACGGCGCGGGCAAGTCCACCGTGTTCCGTTTGATCATGGGCGAGGAATCGGCCGACGACGGGCAAATCGCCATCGACCGCAACGTGACCATCGGCCACTTCAGTCAGGACGTGGGAGAGATGAAGGGCGAGAGCGCGCTCGCCGCCACCATGGACGGCGCAGGGCCGGTGTCGGCGCTGGCCAGGGAAATGCGCGAGCTGGAAGAGGCCATGGCCGATCCCGCGCGGATCGACCAGCTCGATGCTGTGGTCGATCGATTCGGACACGTGCAGGCGCGCTTCGACGAGCTGGGTGGCTACGCACTGGAGGCGCGGGCGCGCGAGATCATGGCCGGGCTGGGATTCTCGCAAGAAATGATGGACGGCGACGTGGGCAATCTGTCGGGCGGATGGAAGATGCGCGTGGCGCTGGCGCGCATATTGCTCATGCGCCCCAACGTCCTGCTGCTCGACGAGCCGTCGAACCACCTCGACATCGAGTCCATCATCTGGTTGGAAGGGTTTCTCAAGGCGCACGACGGCGCGCTGCTGATGACCACGCACGACCGCGAGTTCATGAACCGCGTGGTGAGCAAGATCGTCGAGATCGACGGCGGCGTGCTCACCACCTACTCGGGCGACTACGACTTCTACGAAAAACAGCGCGCGCTTACCGAGGTGCAGGCCGAGGCCGCGTACCAGCGCCAGCAGGCAATGCTGGCCAAGGAGATCCGCTTCATCGAGCGCTTCAAGGCGCAGGCCTCGCACGCCGCGCAGGTGCAGTCGCGGGTGAAGAAGCTCGACAAGATCGAAAAGCTCGAACCGCCGCGCCGGCGCAAGACGTTGACTTTCGAGTTTCCCGAAACGCCCCGCTCGGGCGAGGACGTGGTGAAAATGGAAGGCGTGTGCAAGGGCTACGGCTCGCGCCAGATTTACCAGAACCTCGACCTGATGATTCGGCGCAAAGAGCGCTGGGCCGTGATGGGCATCAACGGCGCGGGCAAATCGACGCTGCTCAAGTTGGTGGCGGGCGAGATCGCGCCTGACGCTGGCACTGTCACCATCGGTGCCGGCGTGCGCATGGGTTACTTCGCCCAGCACGCGATGGAGCTGCTGGATCCCGACAAGACCGTGTACGAGATCCTGGAGGAGGCGTTCCCGCTCGCCAGCGTGGGCACGCTCAAGACCCTGGGGGGCTGCTTCGGGTTTTCCGGCAGCGACATCGACAAGATCTGCCGCGTGCTCTCGGGCGGCGAAAAGGCGCGCGTGGTGATGGCGCGCCTGCTCTACGCCAAGCCCAACCTGCTGGTGCTCGACGAGCCGACCAACCACCTGGATCTGGCGACCAAGGAGATGCTGCTGACTTCACTCAAGGATTACGAGGGCACCATGCTCTTCGTGTCGCACGACCGGCGTTTTCTGGGCGCGCTCTCGAACCGCGTGCTCGAGCTGGTTCCCGACGGCATCCACACCTACGGGGGCGGCTACCTGGAATACGTCGCCCGCAGTGGCCACGAAGCGCCGGGGTTACGGGGGTAGTGGGATTCCCAGTCGTGCTGCCATTCGAAACGATTGGGCACCTCGCACGGAAGCCGCTGTTGCGAGCCAGCAGTAGGCGGCCTGCCCCGAGCGGGGCTCAATAGCGGAAGGCGGCCGCAAATCCAAAATTCCAGTACACCCGAACGTAGTCGTTATTGTCGCCTGCGGAATACGCGGTGAGCGGGAGAATGTCGATGGAGCACGGGTCGAACCACACACTCACGCTTGGCAGGGGATCCCAACGGAGCCGAACGCGCTGAGTGATGCGGGGGCTCACGCTCCAGCGTGAGTCGCTCCAGTTATACTCCCAGTCCATACGATTGAAAGTCGAGCGCTGAAACTCCGGTCCCACGGCCATTCCGGGCTCCAGATAAAGGTGAATCTGCTGCGAAAGTACGATGGGAATGTGAAAGGCGAACATGGGCGCAATGGAGCCCACCGAGTCTGCAAACGAAGCGTTGAGCTCGAAGCCCACGTACTTGCCTCCAACCTCGGCGCTGATGAAGGCGCCGTTCCGAGTGCCGCCGTTCTCATCGTTTGCTCGAGCCCCAAAACGAACGCCGATCCCTCCGCCGACGTAGCGGGATTTCTCCCGGGTTACGTCGGACAGGGCCAGATCAGCCGCGGCGTCGGCCGCGATACAAGCGCCCTGCCAGCATTCCAGGGTACCGGGACAAGGAGGATTACATTCGCTGACACACTGGCCACCAAGGCACATGTAGCCCCGCCGGCACGCCGGCATGCAGATGGGGGCTGGCCCAGACTGTCGATCTTGCGCAGCATTGGGCGAGACTGCGTAACCCGATTGGCCGTATTGATCCGGGGTGCCCTGCTGATGGTAGCTCGGGGCCGATTGAGTAGCGGGCGAGGGGACAGGCTGGCCAGCGCTGCCAGCTTGGGCAGGATAGCCAGGGGAGGGCTGGGCAGGATACGTCGGCTGTTGTGGGGTTCCGTTTGCCGAGGCAGGTTGCTGTGCGGATTGCGCCCACGAACGCGTCTCACCGCTCGTAATCAGCACGAGCATGCACGCTCCCCAACCGATAAGTCTCGTCGCGCCCGTCGGCCGAGTTAGCCACGTCACTGAACACATCACATTGGTCCTTTCTACTGGAAGCGGAGCCACGCTGGTCGCGGCGACCAAACCACACTTGGCGTGGCATGTCAACGCGAGGAAACCCTTCGGGCGGGTTGTGCGGGCTCGGGGTATGCCAGCAGGCACCCGACCGAACACCCCGGACCGGATGGCTTTCACCCCGTCATCGCTGCCCTCGGCTTGGCCGGGCAGAGGGCAGCGATGACGGGGAACCTCGCTGGGCACGCGTATCGCGCTGAGGATTGTTAGGGCGATGTCTTCGTTCTCGATCAGGGCGACTAGGCGCAGCGCCGAAGTTTCCTACTACTTCGCCTTGCCTTGATTCGCGACCGCGTTCATGGCGGCGGCGATGGCGGCTTGGTCGCCGAGGTAGTAGTGCTTGATGGGCTTGAGG
>CAZBIU010000032.1:0-30891 GCA_964491625.1 uncultured Myxococcales bacterium | reverse complement strand
CGGCGAGGACGCGATTATCAAATCCGGTACCTCCCGTGCAGCCGCCTGACCAGTTGGCGAACGTCGAGCCTGTGTCGGCGTGGGAGGCCAGAGCCACCGTGCCGCTGCCAGGCGCGAAGAGCCCCGAGCAGATCGTCGTTCCACACGTGAGGCCGGCCGGGGTGGAAGAGACAGTCCCGGTTCCGGTTCCGTCCAGGGTCACGATGACCGCATGCCTCCCAGCCGCGCAGCTACCGCCAGCAGAACCAGAGGCGCTCCCGTTCAACGCTGCGCTTCGACACACGCAGTCGCCGCTGCTGTCGAGCAACCAGCACCCGCTCGGCATCGCCGCCGCTGCCATGGCCGTCTCACATTGGGTTCGGCAAGTCGACGCGCCCAACTGACCGAGGTTGATATCATCAGTGCCGGTCGGGCAGGTTGCGTCCGTAACTCCTTCGACGAGACTGCACCCCAGCGGCACCGCGAACGTTGCGGACACTGCCGTTGCGGCGGTAATCGATGATACCGTGCAGGTATTGTTGGTGGTGCTTGTGCACCCGGTCCAACTCGCGAACACTGATCCACCTGTGCCGGTCGCGGTCAGAGTGACGCTGCTCCCGTAGTTGTACAAATGCGAGCAGGTCGCCCCACAGTTGATGTCCGTCCCGTTCGCCGACGTCACGGTTCCGGTCCCGCTCTTTGTGACAGTCAGCGCGAACTGCGAGAGCGTGAAGGTCGCTGTCACGTTCGCCACCGCGGTCATCGGGACGGTGCAGGTAGTGCCTGTGCTGCAGCCGGTGACGCCAGACCAAGTGATGGTCGAACCGGTCCCAGGGGTGGCTACTAGATCCACGCTGGCATTCGCATCAAAGAGTGCCGAGCACGTGGTTCCCGTCGTCCCGCAGGCGATGTCAGTGCCGGAGGTAACCTCCCCCGTCCCATTGCCCGCCTTGGTAACGTTCAGAGCGTACTGCCCACGCGCGCAGGTCCCGGCAGGATTGGCACCACCGCCGGTCAAACCCCCAGCTCGACACAAGCAGGTACCGGTGGCGTTGAGCATCCAGCAGCCGCTCGCAGTGCCCGCCGTCGCCATCGCGAGCTGACACTGGTCGTGGCAGGCCGACGCGGTTGTGGCGCTGAGCGTTCCACCCACGCCATTGCCGGTGCAGTTCGTGGCAGTGGTGGTTGTACAGCTCACCACAGGTGCGAAGTTCGCCGTCACGATGGTGTCGTCCGTTATCGACAGGGTGCAGGGATCGGTGCCGGTGCAGCCGCCACCCGACCAACTCGTGAAGGCCGAGCCCGTCGCGGGCCTCGCTGTCAGAACAATGCTGGTCGTAGGTGCAAACGCTGCCGAGCAGGTCGCCCCGCAGGCGATGTCGGTTGGGGCGGCCGGGGTCGACGTCGATGTGACCGTCCCGGTTCCCGTTCCAGCCCGGACAATGGTCAGGGTATTCGTCGGAAGCGAGAAGGTCGCGGTCACAGCGGTCGCGGCCGACATCGTGACAGTGCAGGTGGCGGCCCTGCCGGAGCATCCGCCTCCAGACCAACCCGCGAACACCGAGCCGGTTGCGGCGGCAGCCGTCAGAACGACGCTGGCCCCGGAGTTGAAGGATGCCGAGCAGGTCGCACCGCAGTTGATCTCGGTCGTGGCGGTTGGGGTCGATGTCGAGGTGACCGTCCCGGTCCCGGACCCATCCTTGGTGACGGTCAGAGTGTTCTGCGCGCCTGTAAACGTCGCTGTCACGGCAACACTACCCGCCGTGATGCTCACGGAGCACGTGCCGGTGCCCGGGCAGCCGTTGACGCCAGACCAACCCGTAAACGTCGAGCCTGCCGCCGCCATCGCCGTGAGGACGATCGGGCTCGTGGCAAACGTTCTGCTGCAAGTATTTCCGCAGTTGATTCCGTTCGCGCCCGGGGACGTGACAGTGCCGGTACCAGTGCCGGCCTTCGTCACGGTGATGCTTGCGTTGGCGCAAGCCCCTGCCGTGCATACGGGCGTCGGGAACGCACACGCAGCGGCCGTGCCCCATTGGCCGGCAGCCGAGCAGGTTTGCACCCCGTCGCCCGAGCATTGATGGGTACCGGGCGTGCAGGCGCCAACGTCTATTCCACTGCTGTCGATGCCGCCGTCAATGCCGCCGACCTCTACGGGGCCATCTCGATGATCCACCGCAACATCGCCGCCGGATCCGCCGCCGTCGACGCCGCCCTGGGATGTCGTGCCCCCGCCAGTGCCTCCGGTGCTGGTTCCTCCCGAGCCACCACGGGCATCGGTACCGCCCGCGCCACCCGCGCTGCTCACGTCCGGTTGGCCGTCCGTGGCGCCGTCAGGAACGACCGCAACATCGGCGCCACCAGCGCCGCCCGCGCCCACGTCGACCAGCGGGCTGCCACCCGCGCCGCCCGTGCCGGCGTCAATAACCACGCTGCCACCCGAGCCGCCTTTGCCGCCATCAATGGCGGTTGCCCCCCCGCCCGCGCCGCCCTTGGCATCGCCAGGCCTCTCGACAGCCCCGTCCTTGGACGAGACGCTGGGCCCACTGCTGCTGCCACACCCTGCCGCAACGACGCCCAATCCTACTAGAATCATCACCGAACCAAACACCGGACTCAGTATGCGTTTCATGGTTCCGACCTTTCGCTAGTAAAGGAATCGGCGCCATTTTACAGATCGCTTCTTTGCCGGCAATCACATTGATTAACAATTTTTCATTACAACTATCCATCGGCCGACTGTGTGCCGGATCACTCCGCTGTTACGTTCACGCAGGCTCTTGGTCGGCGAGAAATTGCTTTAGAGGTCCTCAATCATCTTTAGAATCTCGGGTATGAAATTGCGCCGTATCTCAATCAGGCTCTTTTGGCTGGCCTTGGGGATGGACGAGATGAGCTCGCCGTCGGGGCGTTGCAGGTCGCCTTCCACCGGGTCGTCTTTCGCGGCTGCAGGAGCCGGTGTTTGCGGTGCGGACTATGGCGGATTGCAGGCGGCGTAGGCGGAGCTATCGCCGCAACCAGCACCGCTCCGCCTCGACCCGCCACAAATCCCCAAGGAAACACAGCGCCATGCATCGCGACTCTTCAAGTCGACGCAGAGGGCGACCGACCAGCGACATCTGTGTCAGCCCTGGCCGGTCTTTCCAATACATGAGCGCCGAAACCGCTTGAATTCCCGACAGTGTAACTCGGCGCACATTTTGCTTAGACAAGCCCGGCGACCCGTAAGAAATCGCGAGCTCGCGGCACTAATGAATGCACTGACGATTACTTGTAGTAGCAAGGATTTTCGCGCAACATCCAATCGTGTCAGCTTTTGTTGCGCAATCGCATATTTGCCAGGAGGCCTCCGATGAAGACCAGAAACGGCGCGATCGTTGCCCTGCTCGTGCTCGCAACGTGCAGCGAAGAAGCTCGGGACTCCAATTCGTCGCCCCCCACCACCGCCATCGAGTCGTCCCACCACGACCTGGGAGCAATCCCCGCGACTGAATCGGCGGTCTGGCAGAAACTAGGCTCCAGCACAACGCCCGATCCTCGCTACCTGCAGGCGGTCGCTTTCGACAGCGCCCGCGGGGTGGCGGTCATGTTCGGCGGCACCAATATGAGTCCCAACGGCGGGATGGTCACGCCCAATCAAGAAACCTGGGAATGGAGCACCACCACGGGCAAGTGGACCAATCGAACCGGCACGGGGACCACGCCCGACGCGCGCTCGGGCGCGGCGATGGTCTACGATTCCAAGCGCGCCAAGCTGGTCCTATTCGGCGGACGCGCGGGCAGCGGATACAATTACGAGGACACCTGGGAGTGGGATCCCGCAACCGGGCTGTGGACCGACGTCACCAACGCCGGCAGCCATCCTTCGGCGCGCAGCCAGCACGGCATGGCGTACGAGGCCTCGACCGGCAAGATTCTGTTGTTCGGCGGCGGACGCAGCGATTCGAATTCAGCCGACGGCTCGGGCGTTGTGGTGTCCCTTGGCGACACCTGGGAATTGGATCCGACCACCCACGTCTGGACCGCTCTATCGGCAGCCGCGGCGCCCGCCGCGCGACACGACTTCGGGCTGGTGTGGGATTCGACTCGGAACAAGGCCGTGCTGTTCGGTGGCTTGCAGATCGATGTGTCCGGGGTGACGGGAATCCCCAAGCAAGACACCTGGGAATGGGATCCATCGACCGCAACCTGGACGGAACGCACCGGCGCGGGAAGCAAGCCCAGTCCGCGCTACGGCCATGCGATGGCATTCGACGGCAGCCGCGGCAAGGCGGTGGTGTTCGGCGGGTTTGCCATTTCCACCGGTGGGGATCTGAACGATGTCTGGGACTGGGATCCGGTTTCCGGCGGGTGGACCGAACGCATGACCGGCGCCGAAAGCCCTATGCCGACGGCACGTCAGTACGCCTCGCTGGTTTCCGACGACAGCCACGCTCGCCTCGAATTGCTCGCTGGCGCCACGTATTACGATCCCTGGGGCGGCGGCAGCGGCGGTCGACCGATCCTTCCTCCTACGGCCTATGGCACCACCGGAAGCAGAGAGGTCTGGGAGCTCGACCCCAGCAAGCCTGCGTTTACCGATCGCACGGTGCCGCTCGACATTCCCCAAGCCCGAGTGGGCCACTCGATGGCCTACAACCCGTCCACGGGCAACGTCTACGTCTTTGGCGGGTCGGACGCGATGACCGGGCTCTTGTTCGACGATCTCTGGGCGTGGGACGGCAAGGTTTGGGCCCAGGTCGCTGCCGACACCAGACCTCCCGCTCGCTCGGACGCCGCATTGGCGTTCGATCCTGCGCGCAAGTCGCTAATTCTTTACGGCGGCTCGACCAACAATGGCACCAGCAGCGATACCTGGGAATGGACGCCTGCCAAGGGATGGACCCAACTGTCTCCCGTGACTAGCCCGATTTCGCTCTCGGGCCACGGCATGGTCACCGATACCACACGAAACAAGATCCTGCTCTTCGGCGGCTACAGCTACTCTTACGTGGATCCCTACCCCAAGAGTCCCATGAGCAGCGACGTGTGGGAGTGGGATGGAGCCGCCATGTCGTGGACCGACAGGGGCCCGACCACGACGTCCAACGGCGCACCGTCGCCCAGGCAATACCCACTGATGGCCTACGACTCGGGTCGGCAGAAGCTTCTGGTCTACGACGGCACCAATTACAGCTCTGGCATGGGCGTGTACTGGGAATGGGATCCAATCAGCGCTGGCTGGGCCATGTTCGACACGGGAGATCGATCCGAAAGCGGCTACGCGACCGCGGCCGCCTTCGACTCCATCCGAAGGCGTCAGGTTCTCTACGTGCAGGGGTACAACTCAACCAGTGGCAACAGCACCGACGAGACCTGGGAGCTGGATGCGAACAGCCTGACCTTGTACGTTCGGTCAATCGCCACGCCGCCCATGCGATACAACGCCACGATGGCCTTCGACAGCGCGCGGGGCGTGGCGGTTCTGTTCGGCGGTCAATTGATGAACCAGGGAATCGTGACCAACGAGACGTGGGAATACCGAGTGACTGGCCTCGGCAATGGTGAGGGCTGCACTGCCGCATCTACTTCCCTGTGTGCCAGCGGCTTCTGCGCGGACGGCGTGTGCTGCGAGGCCGCCGCATGCACGGGCCCATGCAAGTCGTGCAACGTCCGCGGGTCGGAAGGCAAGTGTGTCTTGGTCAAGGCGGGCACCGAAGTGCCGGGCAGTTGCGCCAATGGCCAGGCGTGCGACGGAACCGGCAATTGCATGACCAGCAATGGGCAGAAGTGCTCGACGGGAAGCACGTGCGCCTCGGGTTTCTGCGCGGACGGCGTATGCTGCGATAGCGCATGCGCCGGCACCTGCATGGCGTGCAACCAGACCGGCCAGGTCGGCAAGTGCACACCCTTCGCGGCGGGGACCGATCCACAGAAGGAATGCGGCCAGGGCGACGGGACATGCAAGTCGGCTTGCGATGGCGTGAGCGGCTGCGGTTACCCCAGCACCAACGTCTCGTGCGACAAGTGCATGACCTGCGATGGCTACGGCAAGTGCGACTCCTACGACCCGTACTGCTGGAACTATGGCGGTTCGGGCGGAGGTGTCTACCCCACCGGCGGCGTGGGCGGATATGTCTACCCCACCGGCGGATACGTCTACCCCACCGGCGGATACCCCATCACCTACGGCGGCGCCGGGGGATACATCCCGCCGCGAGCTGGGGCTGGCGGCACCATCATCATTCCAATCGGCGGAAGCGCGGGCTATTCGACCTCACGCGGTGGGGCGGGTGGTGTCTTCATTCCCACCGGCGGCAATGTCTATGGCGGTTCCAGCGGGTCGGTCGTCCCGCGGGGCGGAGCCATCGGCGGCTCGGGCGGTCGTGGTGGCACCAATCTCGTCGGCGGATCGGCCGGCTTCGGCGTCTCCGGAGGCACGACCTCGCGAGGCGGATCCATCGGCTTCGGGGGAACGCCCGTTGGTTTCGGAGGCGTCGCTGGCTCTTCCTTCGCATCGGGCGGCTCTATCGGCCAGGGTGGAACGACCTTCGCCGTGGGCGGCGCGGGTGGCAAGGCGGACGGCGGGATTCTGACCGGCACGGGCGGCAGGCGAGACGCCGGCAGCTCCGACACGGGGATTGATGAAATCCGCCTGCATCGCTCCGGTTGCTTCTGCGTGCTGGGACGCACCGAGACCGGCGGCACGGGCCTCACAGTGCCACTGGCCCTCGGCGCCCTTGCCCTGTTGCTGGCGCGCTCGCGCCGACGCAAGGGTCGATAGCGGCAAACGGGCGCGCTGCTGCGCCCCGCGCCGACTACCGCTGCCTTGTGCTTCCGGCTATGATTCCTGTGCTTGACCACGAAGCGTGTTGATCTAACTCTCTCGGTGCTGGCCGCCCTCTCCGGCTTGGCCAGCTTCGGATGCTCGTCGCGAACCCTTGTCGTCTTCCACTCGCCGAGCGATGCCGCCATCTCCGATCTTGCGAGCGACGCCGACGCCTCGCTCGGCCCGCCCTTGCCCGACCTCAACGACGGTCCTGACGACATCGGCGCCCCGGCTGATCGCGCGGCCGACATTATCGCCGACGGCGCCTTGGCCGACCGCGTGATCGTGGGTGTCTACGCCGACGGGGGCGCCGACGGACCGGACAGCGCCACATCCGGGCCGCATGTCTTGTTTTATGACGGATTTGACGACGGATTCGCTGCCAAGTGGTCTACCTCCGAATCCTCCGACGGCCCGGTTACCGACACCACCGACGGCACCAACCCGATCGCCACCTTCGATTCCACCCAGGCCGACTACACGCGACTTCGCTGCAACCTTGACGGGTCGTACTTCACAGACGTGAATATCACGGCATCGATGAAGGTTCGCATTGACCATGCACCGACGTCGACCAGAACCGTCCGATTAGACGTGCGCCAGGCTTCGGGAACGGCAAATATCTTCTATGCGGTCGGCGTGACGGTGGGGACCGACGGGGCGATCTCGAAGGTCAGCGTCTTCAAGAAAGTGCCGGATGGCTCGGGCGACTACACCGAATGCGAGCTCGCGGCGGGTGCAACTTTCTCCCCAACCTTTTCCATGTGTCAGTGGCACAGCATCAAGCTGACCGTCAGCGAAACCACCACCACGAAGCTCGCCGCGTACTTCGACAACGCGAGCGTCGCGGCGGCGACCTACATTGACGATTGCGCGTCCTCGCTCACTGCTACCAATGGCGCAACGGTGAAGAACGGCGGATGCCTCGACGGCCAGACCGGGCTCGGCATTCAGGTCGAAAAGGGCATCAAGGCCTCGGTCGACGACGTGCTGGTCACGGCTCCGTAGATCGCTTTTCTTCGAAGAAACCGAAGTAACTGCGGGCATTGCCAAAGCAGATGTCCCGCACCATGTTGCCGAGGAGATCCATGTCGCCGGGCAAGAGGCCCTTCTCGACGTCGGTGCCGAGCAGATTGCACAGCACCCGACGGAAATACTCGTGCCGCGAATACGAGAGAAAGCTGCGCGAGTCGGTGAGCATGCCGACAAAGCGCGACAGCAGCCCGAGCGCCGACAGCGCGCCGAGCTGGCGTTCCATACCTTCCTTCTGATCCAAGAACCACCAGGCTGAACCGAGCTGAATCTTGCCCGGACACGCCCCATCCTGGAAATTGCCCAGCATGGTCGCCATCACCTCGTTGTCCGCGGGATTGAGGTTGTAGAGAATCGTCTTGCAGAGCTGGTCCGTCGAGTCCAACCGGTCGAGGAACGCGGCAAGCGCGCGCGCGTGGGGGAAATCGCCGATGGAATCGAATCCCGTGTCGGGGCCAAGAAGCCGCATCATTCGCGAGCTATTGTTTCGCATGGCCCCGAGATGAAGTTGCTGGGTCCAACCCTTCGCGTGATCCATCAGGGCAAGCTGGTAAAGCAGCGCCGACCCGAATTGCGTCCGTTCGTCGGGCGACAGGTCGCGCCCGGCACGCGCCTTGGCGAAGGTGGCCCTGATTGCCTGTTCCGTGTATGCGGCCACCCAGACCTGCTCGATTCCGTGATCGCTGACGCGGCAGCCGGACTTGTGGAAGAAGTCGTGCCGCTTACCAAGCGCCGCCAGAAAGTCGTCGTACGATCCGATCGACACCCCTGCCGCTTCCTCCAACTTGTCGACCCAGGCGTTCCAGGCGGAGAGACTCTCCAGCATCATGGCTCGGTCCGGTCGCCAGGCTGGCAGCATACGGGTCGCGCTGTCCTGTTTCTGCGCGTGCCTTTGGTGCGCCGCCAGCGTGTCGACCGGATCGTCGGTGGTACAAACGACGACCACGCCAAACTGCGCCAGCAGGCCCTGGGTGGAAAACCCATCCTCGGCGAGCCGACGATTGCAGTGATCGTAAATCTCGCGCGCCGTCCTGGGGCCAAGCAGCTTGCCTTGCACGCCGAAGGGCCGCTTCAATTCCATATGCGTCCAATGGTAAAGCGGATTGCGCAAGGCATGCGGCACGCTACGCGACCACATCTCGAACTTCTCCCAGTCGGAGGCGTCGCCTGTGCAATAGCGTTCGGGCACACCGTTCGACCGCATCGCTCGCCACTTGTAGTGATCCCCCGCCAGCCAAATCTGCGTGAGGTTCGCGAACTTGTGATTGTCGGCAATCTGACCGGGTGGCAGGTGACAGTGGTAGTCGATGATCGGCTGATCCGCGGCGTAGTAATGGTACAGACGCTCGGCCGTCCTGCTATCCAAGAGGAAGTTGTCATCGAGGAATGGCTTCATGGCAGCTTTCAAACTATAGGAACCAAACGACGAAAGAGAAGCGAAACTCGCATCCGCGTCGCTTCACGCGCAAAACTTCCGCGATGGTCCTCTCGCCTGAGCCAGATCCGAGCGCGTCCGCCACTGCCCCACACCAGATGCTGTCACTCGCAAAGTTCTCGATGGGAATCGGCGATCGATTCGGTCGCGAGGGTTCCGCACAACTCGCCGCATTTCTCGCCGCCCGCGAGCGCGGTGTCACCATCACGCCGGTGTGGAACAAGTCGAATCGCGAGCACTCGCTCATCGGCACGCGTCCCGAGGACGTTCGCGCCGAGGCGGACGCGGCCTGTGCCGCCGGCAACTGGGCAGGGGCGCACTTCGTGGATGCCGACCACATCGCGCTCGGCAGCGTCGACAAATTCCTCGCGGTCAGCGACTTCTTTACCATTGACGTGGCGGATGCCATCGGGGTCGAGGCCCCCGACGCGTCCATCGCCGCTTGTGCGGCGGACCTGACTCATCTGGTCGGGGCCCTCGAAGTTCCCGGCCTCGGCGAGCCCCTCGACCTCAGCAAGTCCAGTCTTCTGCAACTGGCCCGGAAGTACCTTACCGCCGTCGAGGAGGCTGGCCGCGTGTACCGCCACATCGCCGAGCGCAAGGACGCACACAGGTTTGTCACCGAGGTTTCTTTTGACGAAGCGAGCACGCCGCAGACCCCGGCCGAGCTGCTCTTCATCCTTGCAGCTTTGGCGCGCGAGAGGGTTCCCGTCGCCACGGTGGCGCCCAAATTCACCGGCGAGTTCCTGAAGGGCATCGACTACGTCGGCGACGTCGCGAAGTTTAGCCGTGAATTTGAAGACGACTTGGCCGTGGTTGCCTTCGCCAAGCGCGGCTTGGGGCTGCCGGAGTCGCTCAAGCTCAGCATTCATTCGGGCAGCGACAAGTTTTCGCTCTATCCCATCATCCAGCGCGCGCTGGCACGCACCGGCGCTGGCGTTCACCTCAAGACGGCGGGAACCACCTGGCTGGAAGAGGTGCTGGGGGTCGCCGAGGGCGGCGGCGATGGGCTCGCCTTCGCCAAGCGACTTTATCGCGAGGCCCTCGCCCGCTACGACGAGATGGCCAAGCCTTACGCCACCGTGATAGCCATCGATCGGGGCAAGCTCCCATCGCCCGATCAGGTCGACGCCTGGACCAGCGCGGACTTCGTCGCGGCCCTTGCGCACGACACCGCCTGCCCGCGCTACAACCTTCACGTGCGCCAGCTCGTCCACATCAGCTTTCGCATCGCCGCGGAAAAGCAACAGCAGTGGCTGGCCTTGCTCGACGCGCACCGGTCCACCGTCGAACGGCGCGTCTGTCATAATATTCTCAAGCGCCACATCGAGCCTCTCTTCCTTGGCGCCTAGCCCTCAAGGAGTAGTCATGACCCCCGGGAGTTTCCTGTCCGCGTACGACTTCGCTGGTCGAACCTTCGCAGTGACCGGCGGTGGCGGCGTCCTCTGCAGCACCCTCGCCAAAGCCCTCGCTTCCTGCAACGCCAACGTCGCCGTTCTCGATCGCGATTTGGTACTGGCCAAGAAGGCAGTGGACGACCTGCAAGGCACGCCCGGCAAGCACCGGGCGGTCTTCATCGACGTCTTGGCCAAGGCCGCGGTCGACGAGGCGGTCACGGCGGTACTCGGCGAGTACGGCAGGATCGACGGGCTCATTAATGGCGCTGGCGGCAACAGCCCCGCGGCCACCACCAGCCCTGAGCGCAGCTTCTTCGACCTTCCCGCCGAGGCACTAGAGCTCGTGTCGAACTTGAACCTGCTTGGCACCATCCTGCCCAGCCAAGGCTTCGGCCGCGCGATGGCGAAAGAGAAACAGGGAACCATCCTCAACATCTCGTCGATGAATGCGTTCCGCCCGCTTACCCGCATTCCCGCCTATTCCGCCGCCAAGGCAGCAGTTAGCAATTTTACGCAATGGCTGGCTGTCCATCTGGCGCAGGAGTACTCGCCCGCCATCCGCGTGAACGCCATCGCGCCCGGCTTCTTCCTTACCGAGCAGAACCGCTTCCTTCTTACCGACCAGAAGACCGGCGCCCTTACCGCCCGTGGCAACAGGATCATCGAGCACACCCCGATGGCCAGATTCGGCACGCCGGATGACTTGGTGGGTGCGACGCTGTGGCTTCTGTCCCCCGCCGCCGGCTTTGTGACCGGCGTTGTGATTCCCATCGACGGCGGATTTTCGGCCTACAGCGGCGTCTGACCATCCGGACTCGCGATCAACAAGGAGCACGACCTAGACCATGAAGAACAGCCTCGATATTCCGCCTGCGCGCGGCCTGGATTTCGTTTCCATCGGCGCCTTGGTTAACCGTCTGGATCCGGGTGTTGTGCCCTGGCGCAAAGCCAACCACTGCGACATCCACGTGAGCGGCGGCGAATTCAACGTGGCCGCCAACCTGGCCGACTGCTTCCGCATGAACGCCGGCGTCGCCACCGCGATGGTCGACTACCCCATCGGCGACATGATCCACGAACGTGTCCGCGCCATGGGCGTTACGCCGTTTTACAGGCGATTTAAGCACAATGGCGTGACCGGTCCCAACATGGCGACCGTGTACAGTGACCCCGGACAAGGCGTGCGCGCCCCGGTGGTGTTCTACAATCGCAGCAACGAAGCCGCCGCCCAGCTCAAACCCGGCGACTTCGACTGGAACGCGATCTTCGCGCAAGGGATCCGGTGGTTCCACAGCGGCGGCATCTTCGCGGCGCTCTCTGAAACCACCGGCGAGGTCATCATCGAAGGCATGAAGGCCGCCAAACGCGCCGGCGCAATCTGTAGTTTCGATCTCAATTTTCGCGAGAAGCTTTGGAATCTGTGGGGCGGTCAGGCCCGCGCCGCCGAGGTCATCGCCCGCATCGTGGCCAACGCCGACGTGCTGGTCGGCAATGAAGAGGATTTGCAGAAAGGCCTCGGCATCGGCGGCCAGGATGTGGAGAAGAAGTCCAAGCTCGACGCCAGCGCCTTCTTCACCATGATCGCAGAGGTCACGGCCAAGTTTCCGCAGGTCAAGGTGGTGGCGACCACCCTGCGCGAGGTGCATTCCACCAACCGCCACACCTGGGGCGCCGTTGCGTGGATCAGCGGCAACGCCTATTCGTCGCCCACCTGCGAGCTCGACGTGCTCGACCGCGTGGGCGGCGGTGACGGCTTCGCGGGCGGCCTCTTCTACGGTCTTCTTTCGGGCGAGGATCCGCAGAGCGCGCTCGACCTGGGCTGGGCTCACGGCGCCCTCCTCACCACGACCCCGGGCGACACCACCATGGTCACGGTCGAACAGGTGAGGGCCTTCGCGAAAGGCGGTTCGGCGCGCATCCAACGCTAATTGATGGTCAGCGATGTCGATCCCGCACAGTCCTGCCGACCGTCGCTGGCAAAGACCTTCCGCCTCTAGTCGTCCGAAAATGCCCTCCCCTGTAACCCGGCACCAGGCACTGGATTACTTCCGCTCGGGCAAGAGCTCATATACCGCGCCAGTGGTTGCCAGTAGCATGAGCCCTAGGATGAAGACAACCGGACTTCCGGTGATTGAGGGATCCCCCGAGGCATCGGCTGCGACGCGCGCGGAACCGAGAAGACCGATGGACGCAACCGCCAAGCCCGAGACAAGCCACGCAAAGGTCAAGACGCTTCGACGGAGATCGCGAGACTTGGTTGGAATCGACGGCGCTTCCAACGCCACCGGTGCAAAGGGAATCAGTCGCACCGCCGGCAGCAAGAGGAGAATGCACACGGCTACGATGCCGGCAGCAACGCCCCATTCGATCCGCGTCGGTGAATAACGGCCAGGCCCGTAGGGAAGCGCCAGGCCGTGGGTTTGCCACGCGACCAACAGCCAGTCGTGGTGCAGAAACATGCTCACTTGCACAATCAGGCTGGCAAGGACGGTCCTTCGTTCTCGACGGCGACGGCGTCGGCTGGCAGGCCAAAGCAATCCAGCGGCCAGGAACAGGCCAGTCAAGGCAGTCCAGAACATGCCCCGGTAATTGCCAAGCAGTGCGCTACCGAACGCCGCGACCGCCACTGTGTCCGAACCGACGGACGCGACCTCGGCCACCACCAACAACAGCGCCGACAGAGACACAGCCACCAGCAGCCACCGCCCAAGTCGCGCCGATCCTCTTGCGGACAGGCCTGCCCCCGGTCCGGCGAACCGACGCACCAGCGCGGCAGCAATGACAAGAATGCCCAACCCGCCGGCAAACGAGATGACTAGAAAAGCGGACATTTCGATGACCACGACGTCGACACTTCGGCTGATCCGTCCCACGAACAGAATCGCCAGCGCGGTTGCGGGTGCCGAGAGCGCCGCCAGCATCCCGAGCGACATCCAGAGGCTGGCCTTTCTTCGACGGGAGCGCTCGGCCGGCGTTCCCTGATAGCCGGCGGCGAGCACGCGCTGCAGGCCTTGCCAAGCCGACGGTCGCTTCGCGTATTCAGCCAAGTCGGGCCGGCGCGCCAGCACACAATGAAGCAGGCTTCCGAACAGGCAGACCGCACCCACCGAGGTGAAAGTCACGAACATGGGCGACTGCGGGCGCGCGTAAAGGGAAAGATTCATCAGCGCCGCAAGGGGTCTGCCCTGGTCGGCCAGCACACAAAGTGCGGCGCCCAGAAAACAGGTGATGGCGGAAGGCATGGCGATGCGCGCGGCGGCTTCCATGCTGCGGTCACGGGTAAATCGCGCGATGCAGGCGATTGCCATCAAGGCGATGCCGCCGCCCAAGAAGCAGCCGTCCATCACGACGTAAAGCCCCCACACCGCGCCGCCAGCGCCTACGCTGCGCATCCCGGTCACGACCTCGCCGTGCTGAATCTGCGAGGTGTAGGCCAGGGCGCCGAGGGCCGCGACCGCAAGCAGCGCGACGATGGCGACGACACGCATCCACCTGCCTTGACCGCTCACGGCTTGCCTCGCAGATAGAAGACCCGCGGATGCGTGCCAAGCTCGGGCAGAAGCCGCGTGGCGCGCGAACTTTGGGCCAACGCCAACAGCGCCGAATGCGGATCGGCCAGGTCGCCAAAAGTAATGGCGCGCGACGGGCAGGCGGCGGCGCACGCGGGCAGCCGTTGGATCTGTTCATCATCCAAAGGCTCGTCGTCGAGCCGCGCACGTTCCAGGACGGCGCGGATGCGATGTTGGCAGAACGTGCACTTCTCCACCACGCCCACCGGCCGAAGCGCGACGTCGGGATTGGCGCTGCTCGGATCGCCGCCGGGCCAGGCCGGTTGGGTCCAGTTGTAGTAGCGACGCCCGTAGGGACAGGCGATCATGCAGGCACGACATCCGATGCAGCGATCCCAGACTTGCACCACGATGCCGTCCTCGGACCGGTAGCACGCGCCCACGGGACACGCCTTCACGCACTCGGGGCGTTCGCACTGCATGCACGGAATTGGCGCCGGCCACCGGCCCAGCGCCCAGAGGTCGCCGCGCCCACCGGGATCGAGCATGTCCATCCAACGGATGGGCCGCGTGGACGCGAACACCTGGGGACCGAGGGGAAGCACGTTGTTTTCCGTCGCACACGCAACCACGCAGGCCTGGCAACGGGAACAGCGATCGAGATCGATGGCCAGGCCCCACTGCGGGCTCGGAGCCTTGCCCCTGGCCAGCGCCACCGATTTTTCGTCCGCCAAGGCCGAGCCCTTCAACGCCGCGCCGGCCGCAGCGGTTGCCGCCAAGGTCAAGACCTCGCGCCGGCTGGCTTGCCGCGGGAGTCGCCCGCTCATCCGACTCTCTCCACCTTCGCGCGGGTTTCCCAGGCGAGCCACTGTCCGGTCGCAGGATCGACGCGGGCTTCCAGCAGGCGCGACGGCGCCCCGGCCAAGTCCCCAACCACCCTGCCCCATCCACCCAGCGGCAAGCCCAGCACGCCTGGCCTGATTTGCTCGTGAACGCGAGCCCGCAGCTCGACCCGGGCTACCTTCGACGTGACGGCCACCCAATCGCCATCCTCGATCCCCAGCCGATCGGCGTCCTCGGGCGCAATTTCCACGTAGCCGGACCAGCCCGGCCCGTTGGGCAGCTCCGCGAGCCGCGAAACGTGACGGAAGCCGCCTTCGGCGTAGCTGTGGTCGCGGAAGGGGCAAAGCAGGAACGGAAACTCACGCGACTCTTCGAGCAACGGGAGGGTTTGCGTGGCCGTCGCGACGCTTATGAAGCCCGCGAACGACTTGCCCTCGTCGGCTTCGTCCGACTTCCCTGGGGCCATGCATGTGCCCTTGCTGCCAAGCTCGTCCAGAAGATCGTCACCGCGGCCGCCGACATCCAGCCGAGCCAGCACGGCCTCGCGGTACGTCTTCCAGGGAAACGACCGTGCAACCGTCCCGCCCAGCGCGCGCGCCAGGCGTAAGAGGACCTCGCCGGTCTGCATTCGGTTTTCGAGCGGCGCCACCACCGGCTGCGCGACGGACAGCGTGCCCTGCCCGGCCGCAAGCACGTCCCAGCGTTCGAGATAGGTCGGGTCGGGCAGAACCAGATCGGCGAAGCGCACGGACTCGTCGACGATGGGCGAAAAGGAAACTACGAATGGCACCTTCGCCAAGGCAGCCTCGAAGCGCGCTCCGCCGGGCTTGGAAAACATCGGGTTCGAATAGTGAAGCAGCACGACCTCGACCGGGTACGGCTTGCCCGACAAGATTGCGCCGGGCACCGCAAGAATGCGTGAAGCGCCGGCATCGCGTCGTCCAATCTCGCGACCGTCGATGGCCGGCGACTTGGCCGCGGCTTCTGCCACACCGTCCAATGTGGGCGCGGGCCAGGCGGCCGTCTCGTCCGCCCCAAGTCGCATCCCGCCGCGCGCATCGATGCTGGCAAGGGCCGCGTTCAGCACCAGCGCTGCCGCGACGGCGCTGCGATCTTTGGTTTCCTCGTCGACCACCACCACCGACGGATGAATGGCCACCAGCTCGCGTGCCAACGACTCGATTCGGTCGGCATCGATGCCGGCACGCGCCTCCACCTGCTTCGGTGAGAGCTCGGCGAGCACCACGGCGCGAAGTGCCTCGAAGCCGTCCGCCTTCTCCATGGCCGATTCGTCGGCGAGCTGCTCGCGCAGAAGCACGTGCAGAAGTCCCAGCAAGAAGAAGGACGCACGCCCGGGCAGGACCCGAAACCACTCGTCGACCAGGGCCGCGGTTCTGGGCAGGCGCAAAGACGCGCAATAGAGTCGAGGTCGCGCCGCGGCGGCGAGGGCCACGCCCAGGGGCATCGCCTGGGAAGAGGATTCGAGCGCGCCGGTGCCGAGCAAAAGCACACAGCCCGCGTGCTGAAAATCGTACCTGGGTAGTCCCGGCCTGCCGGTCATGGTGCGCACGGTTTCGAGGATTGCGGAGCGACCGGTGGCGCCGTGGCCGATGTGGTTAGGCGATCCAAACGCGGCCATGAATCGGCCGAGCAGCGCGTGCGTGTTTCCACGCCATTGTCCGTCGAGGAGAACCAGCCTTCCGGCCTGCTCGGCGGCGCGCAACCTGCCAAGTCGCGCGGCCAGCTCGCCGACGGCATCGTCCCACGACATCACTTCCCACCGATTCTCGCCGCGCCCACCGCGCCTGCGCATGGGCCCGCGAACGCGGTCGGGATGGTAGAGGACGTCCAGCCCGGCCAGGCCGCGCGCGCACAGCCCACCGCGATTCACCGGCGAATCGGCATTGCCTTCCACCCGCACCGCGCGCCCGTCGACCACACGCACGCGAATGCCGCAACCGACGTCGCACATGCCGCAGGTCGAGAGCACCTGGGTCTGGGCGCCCATGCGCACGCCGGGCGCGAGCGGAACCGGGGGCTTGTCTGGAGTGTAGGGATCCTTGCGCGGCCTGCACCCCGCCAACAGCCCGGCGGCAAGGCCCGTGCCTGCAAGGAATCCCCGTCTGTCGAGATCAGCCATGGCTCACTTGTGACAAGTCTTGCACTCGTTGCTGGCCCCTCGCTCGCGATGGCAGCGCATGCATTCCTGCATGCTCGGATGAATGTCCGGCAAGGCCAAGGGCTGCGTTCGCTGCAGGATGCCCTGGTGGCAATCCTCGCATGTCATCTTTGCCGAGGTCACGTGGGCCGCGTGGGAAAAGTATACGTGCCCCGGCAACCGATCGACACGAATCCAAGGAATTTCCTGCTTCTGCTGGGCGTACCATCTCACCTTCGGCTCATCGGGACTTTCGCCGCGGGGCTTGTGGTGGCAGTCCATGCAGTCGGCCAGGGTCGGGAAGCCTGCCAGTGCCTGATCCTCGGCGCCCGGATGACACGAGATGCACTTCATATCCGCTTCCATGTGGCGCTTGTGGCCAAGCGCCATGGGCTGTCGCACGGGCAAGGGCTCGTGCCGGCAACCGCCCAGCGCGCCGGCCAGGGCGACGGTGAATGCTAGAGTCGGCCTCACGATCCCTCGCCGGCCAGCCTACTTCTTGCCGGCCTTGCCGGACGGCCGGTTGTCACCCTCGGGCTTGACCGCCTTTCCCTGGACGCAGGTCTTCACGATCTCGTCGGCCTGCGCCTTGGCTTGCGCGCCCACGTTGGGCAACGCGTCCAGCTTGGCCTGCTCGGCTTTCGCACCGGTGCAGTCGCCGCGCGCCACCAGCACCTTGGCCAGCTCGTAATGCGCAAGAGCATTGTGCGAGTCGAGCGAGACAGCTTTGCGGCATTCCTCCTGGGTGGCCTTGCTGCTCAGATCTCTTTCCACCAGAGCGCGGCAGAAGTCCGCGGCAATGGCGCCATCCTTGGGCTCCAGCCTGGCGGCGTTGGAAAGCGCATCGACCGCGGCGGCGGCCTGCTTGCGCCGCAGCTCGACCCGTCCAAGCCCTGTCCAGGCTGGCGCGAACTTCGGGTCAAGTCGGGTCGCCTTCTGCAACGCCTCGCGGGCCTCGTCAAACAGCTTCTTGTCTGAGAGAAGCAATCCCAAGTTGGCGAACGCGGTGGCGCTTTCGGGCAGAAGGCGCACGGCTTGCCTGCATTCGGCGACGGCGCCGTCCAGGTCAGCGAGCTTGCGCAGGACGGAACAAAGGTTGGCGTGGCAAACGCCGTCGTTCGGTCTCACCTGCAGCGACTTCCTGTACGCCGCCGCTGCCTCGCGCGGCTGCTTCTGCGCCTCACGCAGAAGGCCTAGGTTGAAGGCCGCCCCGGCACTCCTGGGATCGGCGCTGCCGGCCGCGACGATCTCTTTCTCGGCCGCCGCCAGGTCGTTGCGGCCAAGCAGGATCGCGCCCAGGTTGTTGTGGGCCGGGGCAAACTTCCCGTCCCGCGCGATCGCCTCGCGGTAGGCCTTCTCGGCCCCGGCCAGATCCTTCTTCTTCTCCAGCACCACGCCGCGCAGGTAGACCGGCCTTGGGTCTCTGCTGTCGGCCTTCGCCGCGCCGTCGAAAGCTTGCAAAGCGCCCGCCATATCACCGGCCTTGAAGGCCTTCTCACCCCGTTCAAGATCTGCGCTGATGTTCTTGGACTGTCCCACGGCAGGGCCAGCGACCAGAAGTCCGACGAGGAGGGTTGGGATCGTCCCGTGAATTGCGAGCATGGCAAGAGGTTCTGACGGATACGAGGTGGACGTCAAGCGCAACCGCTTTCTCGCCTGTCCCCGCCATTCGGCGGCACAGCCGCGACGTGGTCAGTCGACGGTGATCTACGGCGGCGGGGCGCCCGGGTATTCCCGGCGGACGCGGTCGAGATCGGCCTTGGCACCGACAGTGTCACCCAACTTCTGCCTGCAGAGCGCGCGCCCCAGCAAGGCCTGCTTGGGCGGGCGCCGAGCTTCTGCCAGCGCCAAGTCGAAGTCACCGATGCCCTCCTCGCACCGGCCGGCGGCGGCCCGCAGCTCGCCGCGGGTGACAAGAAGCACGCGCGATGCCGCCACGTCGGTCAGTGATATGCCGTCAAGCAAGCGCAGGACTGCATCCCGCTGGCCGAGCCCCATCATCGCCTCCACGCGAAGCAAGAGCACCTCCTCGGCAAAGGAGCTGTCGGACGGATCGCTTGTATACTGATCCAGCAAGGCGAGCGCCTGGCGCGGCGAATGTTCGACCCGGAGCGCACGCACGATGTCCTTCAAGTGCTGCGCGGCCTTGTTCGGCGAAGCAAATGGTGTCGGAAGGGACGGACTCGGCGTGGGCAAGTGCACCGTGGCTGCCTCCCTCCGGCTGGGATTGGACGGCGAAGGCAAGTGGGAATCGGGTCTCTGCACCAACGTGCTCGGAGGCGCTTCAGTGTCGCGGATTCTGTCCGGATCTTCCGCTGGCGACCCTGTCGCGCCCGTCGACCACGCAAGATACGGCGAAGAGGAGGGTTTGCGGGACGGCGCTGGGGCATCCAGAACCTTCAGCGACGTCTGGCGAGGCTCAACGCTGCCTTCGCGAGCTGGGTCAGCGCGGGGCCCGTCAGAGTGAACCTTCAGCGACATCTGGCGAGGCTCAACGCCGCCCCCGCGACGGTTCCCGAGCGGGCTGTCACCCAGCTTCGCAGCCCGTGGCCCGGGATGAATGAGAGCGCCTTCCGGACGCGCCGCTTCCGACTGCGAAGTCGGAACCGAACGCTCTACCGCGGGAAGGTTCAGTGCCACCTCGGACGGCTGAACGGCCGGCGGCATCGCCACCGCGTTGGGCGCTGCCGAACCTCGCTTGGAAACCTTCCCCGGCGCCGCGCGCGACGGCGACCTCGGCTCGCCCTGTATGACGTGGGTGATCCAACCCGGCACCAGATCCAAGCGCGCGGCCGAGGCGGCCGTCACGATCCCAAGTAAGAAACCTGCTGCCACCAGAAGCCAGCCGAGGCGAGGCACGCGTTGCCGTCTGCCTCTGCTCCCATCAATCCGCTCGGCGATTACCGCCATCGCAGTCGCCGAGAGCGGCGCAGGAACCGGCATATCGCGCGCCGCCTGGCCTGCGATCCGTTCGGCCAGGTTCGGTTGGTCGTGCTGTTCCCTAAGACGGGCCGGGTCGGCATAGAGCTGGCTCATGACGTCTTCTTTCCGATGCGCGGCAGATGTACCGTTTCCGCCGTGACCACTCTTTGGGCAAGCTGCGGCAGGGTCATTCCCTCGCCGTCGCACTCTCTGCGCAACAACCGCTGGTAGGCCGCGATGAAATGCTCGCGCGCGCGGGCCAGTTGGACCTTGACCGTGGACAGATTTCGCTGTGCCAGCTCCGCAATCGCAGCGGTCGACATGCCTTCCAACTCGTAGAGCACGAACACGGTTCTTTGTTTCTCCGGCAGGCGGTCGAGGGCGCGATGGAAAAGCGCGACGGTTCGACGTCGCTCAAGCTCGGCGTCCGGGCTCAAGCCTGGCCATCGCAAGTCCGCCAGGTCTTGGTCTTTGGCGAAGCGGCGCCGCCAGCGCAGGTGTCGCCGCTGGTTGGCCGCAATTCTGCGTGTGATCTGGAACAACCATGCGGTGAAATTGCCGTCCGCGCGAAAGCCGGGCAGCTTGCGACTGACCACCAGGAACACCTCTTGCACGATGTCCTCTACGTCGCATTCCACCCCACCCAGGCGCCCGGCCCAACGAGCTACCCGCGCCGCGTAGTCGCGATAGGCCTGGGCAAACGATGATGGCACCGCCGCGCGAACGAGGGTCGGTCCGGTCATTTGCTCCGGGTCTGTCATGACTCGTCTATGTCTAGTGTCCGAGCCAACACAGAAGGTTTCAATGAATTACGAGCCGAGAAATGCCGAGCGCGGCGACCACCTCGAAGCGGGGCAGGTCCGCGGTCGACGATGGGGAATTCGACAGCACCGCCCGCTCGGGCCTGGCCCAGAAGCTCGCCCGACACTCGAGCCAAAGTCCCCAGCCGCCGAGGCTTCGTTCTCCGCGCAGGGCCGCGCCGGCGCCATACTCGAACACGTCCTCCCGCTGGTTCGCGGGAAAGCCCTGCCCTGACGCCGTCAACCACCCGAGCAGCAACCCGGCGTCGGCCGACGCCTGCCAGAAGGAGCCCCACGACGTCGCAGCCGCCTTCCAGCCAAGCCCGAGCGAGGCATGGGTGCGCCGCCAAACCACGCTGCCTGGATCCAGGTTGCGATCCCGGCTGGTCTGGCCGACCACCGCCGCACGCCCCTGGGCGTGGGAGCCCGCTCGCCCGACCAGCAGTTCCAGGCTTCCCGTGGCCGCGGCTCCTCCCACGAAACCCGCGCCGCCGCTGGCGCCAAGGCGCAGGTCGGTTCGGCGTCGAGTTGCGCGGGCTGGCTCGGTCGGCGGTATGGCATGCGCTGACAAGTCGATGCTCTGGGAAGGCTGCGACGCTTGTGGTGTCTCCCAAGCCGCCAGCACCGTCGCAACGGTGTCCGCCATCTCGTCGCACCCGCCCTGCAGCGACAACCGACGATCCGCGACCACGCTCGCGTCGGGCCGGACCAGGCGCACGTGCAACTCCGATCGTCCGTTTGGCCCCGATCCTGCGGCCTCCACCCACGCGGTGTCGTCCGCCTCGCCGACGCCGGACAGCAGGGGGCGCAACCTGGCTTGGATGGCCTCGCTCGACGGACAATCGCTGGCGCTACGAACGTCGATCCCATTGCCCGCGACGAGCGTTGCGACCATGATCGGGAAGGCAATCACCATCGCTGCCATCTAAACATGGCGATGCAATCATTCGCAGAAAAATGAAACCTTCGCCGGCACGCTCGACAACAGGACCGATGGAGGCTCTCGTCATGCAAATCAAACTTCGCCTTGTGATTCTGCTCACCTTCACGCTTCTTGCGGCCTGCTCGGGAAATAATCTGGATGTGGGAAGCCTCGATGCCGGGGCGCCGGGTCCTGCCGGCACCGGCGGAACGGCGACCACACCGACCGGAACTGGCGGTGGCGGCGCCGCCGGGACCACTCTCAGCAGCGACGGAAGCGATGCTGCAGTCGGGATCGATAATAGCGGCGGTGGGCCGTCGACTTGCGATCCTCTTGCGCCCGTCCCCAAGTCCATCACCCTCGGCACCATTCTGGGCGTCGGTCAAAGCGCGGACGGGACCATCTACGCCGCCGATCAGGTTGACGACAGCACCCAACGGGTCTTCGTATCCGATGCAACCGGAACACTGCTTCGCCAGCGCGGCGGCGCAAGTGGAATGGGTTCCAGTCCTGACCTCTCCGAGTTCTGGGTCTTCAACGCGAGCGGTCCGGACCAGACCTTCGTGCTCGAGATCGACAAGTCGGCGGACGGAACCATCCGCATGGGTGTGCTGCAAGGAACGCTCACGGACAAGAAGCAGTTGGTCATCGGACAAGACGGCGAGGAGCTGACCGTCCTGCCGAGCTCGGCCATCGCCAATCGGCCGCTCCGCAATCTGCCGGGTGACGTCACCGTGGAATACGTCGCCACCACCTCCGACGGCAGCGTCCTGCTCGTCACCCGTCCGACCGATGACTGGACCTACGCCGATTTCCGCCTGTTCCTCGGCCCCATCGACCGAATCACTGAGCATCCGGTTTCCAACGTCACGCGCTACGACGACGGCGGATCCACTTACATCACGTTCGACTACAACGGCACCCCGGCCAAGGCGTCCTTCCCTATCGTCCGCGGCGATGGCGGCATCATCATCGTCGGCGCCGCCGACAGTCTGACCGTCGGCAGCACGACCACGCCGCTCGGCCGGCTGACCACGCCGCCCACCGGCGCCACCTACGTCTGCCTCTGAGCTCAGGGGCAGTCCTCCCGCAGCGGTCAGCTCTGCAATCCTGCCAAGGCATACTTCAGCGCCTGCGAAAGCGTGGCGATGCGGTGCTCGTCCTCGATCTTCTCCTCGGTGGCGCTGTCGCGCACGTAAAAAATGTCAGCTACCCGGTCGGCCGCCACGCCAACCCGCGAGCGATGGATGTCGACCCCCTGCTCCGCCAGCGTGTGCGTAATGGTATAGAGCACGCCCGGCTTGTCCTCGGTGAAGACCTCGACGATGGTGAAGGTGCGGCTCGCGTCGTTGTCCACGTTGACCTCGGTGGGAGGCACCTTGGGCTTGGCGCGCTGGTAAAGCGACGATGCCCGTGGGCGCCTGGCGACCAGGGATTCGACCGTGGCACGGCCGGAAAGCGCGGCCTCCATGTCGCGCTGGATGGCAGCGATTCGGCTTTCATCGGTCACGGCGCCGTCGGGTTCTTTGCGGACGCGGAAGATGTCGAGCGCCTCGCCGTGCTCGTGCGCGCCCGGCACCGGTTCCCGCACGTAGATGGCCGCATCCAGGATGTCGATGCGGTTGGCGAACAGCACTCCGGCCACCTTGGCCAGAAGCCCGGCCGTGTCGTCGGCGACCAGGACCAGCTCGGAAAACGTCCCGCGCTCGGAATGGGAGACCGTCATGGCGCAGGGTAGCTTCCGCTCGCGGATGAGAAGCACGTGCTGGGCGATGCGCTCGGCCTCTTGTTCGGCAAAGTAACGGTCGGGCAACCCGGCGAAGGCGGCCACCACGGCGGGCGAGCCGGGTGCTTCGCCAAGAAGCTGGGCGGTCTTCTCTTGCCGTTCCTGGACCAACTCTGCGCGCTCGGCCGCCAGCAGGTCAGGTCCGCGACGCATGTACTTCAAGGTCCGGTCATAGAGCTCGTGCAAGAGCTCGTATTTCCAGCGGGTCATGGTCTTCGGCCCGGTCGAGTTCAGGTCGCAAAAGGTGAGAATGAAAAGCTGGCGCATCCGTTCCTCGGTACCGCAGATGCGGGCGAAGAAATCGAGCAAGCTCGGGTCCTGCAGGTCGCGCCGTTGTGAGTTGTGTCCCATCTCAAGGTGCTCGCGCACCAGAAACTCGACCAGGGCGATTTCGTCCTCGGAAAATCCGAGCTGGCGGGCGACGCGTTCAGCCATCACCGCGCCCTTGTCTGCGTGGTTCGACCCGAGCGGCTTGCCGACATCGTGCAGGAGCAGCCCCAAGAACAGCGCCCGCGTCTGAACCACCTCCGGATAGGCCTCCGACACCTCCGGATAATCCTGCTGGAGCTCCCCGCGCGCGATGGCCTTCAGATTGGCCACGGCGTAGAGCGAGTGCTGGTCCACCGTGTACACGTGGTAGATGTCGTGCTGCACCCGGCCGGACACCGGCATCCAGTCCGGAATCAGCGCCGAGATAAGCCCGCTGTCCTGCATCTGTTCGAGGCGCGATGGCGTGGCGCGATCCTCGATGTTGGTTAGCGCCTCAAGGAAGTACTGGGCAGATTTGGGATCGGCGCGCAGCTCGGCGGCGCGACTGGCGGCCAGCTCGGCGAGCAGGTCCATGGTGGACAGGGCGATGCCCACATCGAGCTCTTGAGAGACCAAGAATAGTCTCAGCATTTCAGATGGTTGTCGCTCGAATATGAAGTTATCCTTAACCTCAAGCCTGTTGTCGTAGAGAACGAAGCTGGGATCGCTTCCGGCTTCTCCTTTGAGGTTCACTGGCCGAGCTCGACGCCGCTTCTCCCCCCGCGCGCATACCCGTTGCATCAGCCGTTCTGTGGAGTGCCGAATGGTGCGCGCGTGGGTCTGGAAGTCGCGCATCAGGGCTTCCACGGCCGGGGTGATGGCAGGCCCATTCTCGTCATTCGGGGAGGCGTGCTCCGGATAGAGCAAGGGCGCGATCCGCTCTTGCAGGTCGAAGCGAAGCTGGTCCTGCCTGCGCCCGGCCTGGAGGTGCAGGGCCACTCGCAGCCTGAGCATGAAGTCGATGGCCCGGGATAAGCCCTGCGATTGGCGCACAGACATCTCACCCAGCTCGGCTAACCGCTGCGGCGTTGAAGCGCCAAAACAGGACTGGGCCGCCCACCGGCCCACGCACAGGTCGCGAATGCCTCCGAGGCCGCTTTTCAGCTCGGGCTCGAGCATGAAGATGGTGTCGCCGAACCGGCTGTGGCGTGATTCCTGCTCTTCGCGCAGGCGAGCCACGAAGCTATCGGGCGCGGCTCCGGCCACCCGTTCTTCATAGCGAGCGACAAACCGCGAGGCCAGCCGTTGGTCCCCAACCAGGTAACGAGCATCGAGCAGAGCCGTGGCGGCAGCGAGATCCTTGTCGGGCAATGCCAGACCGTCTGCCACCGAGCGCACCGCGTGGCCCGCGTCTACCTTCGCATCCCACAAGGGAACCAGGATCGCATGGGCCAGCGCCTCGACCTTGGTGCCGGGCGTATCCGCGCACAGAAACAGCAGGTCCAGATCCGAAAACGGCGCCAGCTCACGCCGGCCGAAGCTGCCCGTGGCAAGTACCGCGACCCCGGCGGACATGCCGAGTCCGGGCTCTGCCAGATGGAACGACAGCAACTCGAGCACGGCGGACTCAACCGCGGCAGTCAAACCCAGGGCGAGCTTTTGCCCGGACGTACCTTCACTGATCCCTCTACTGGCTGCGTCGCGCGCAGCCCGCATACGCGACGCGATGCTGGCTGCATCAGGCGCTTGATTGGATGGCATTGACCCCGATTGCATACCTTCCGACCACGCCTCTGTCGAGGCCAACCGAAAAACCAGCGCGACCAACATTGACGGCGCGCCAAGGCTGCGGCACCGTATGGGACATGTCTGCAATCGAACTCGGCCCCCTTTCGGATCGCCTTGACGAAGAAGAGCTGAAGACCCTCGGACGTCTGCTCGAACAGGCGGGATCCAAGCTGCCCGAGATGGAAGACCACATCACCCAGACCTTCGCCAAGCGCCTCAACGAAGAAGCGATGACCGAGTTTCTGGACCGCCTCGATGCGCACGACGTCGCGGCCGATATCTACCTGCCGGTCGAGTTTGAAGGGACGCTGATCGTGGGCGACTACCGGGTCGCCTCCGCACACGCACTACAGGAGACGCTTGAGGAAATGAAGGAAGAACTGGCTATCGAGGATGAAGACTTCGAGGAAGACGAAGAGGACGAAGATGACGGCGCCGAGGAGGTGGACGAAGGCAGCGTGATCGAGGCCCAGATGCGCAACATCTGGCAGCTCGTCACCGACGCGTGCAGCGAGTCCATCGAGAAGACCTTTCCCCTTCATCTGCGCGTCTGAACCGCCATGACCGACCTCGTCCTGACCTTGATTGGAGCCGATCGGCCCGGCTTGGTGGAAGCTGTGGCCGACGTGGTGGCGAACCATGAGGGTAACTGGTTGGAAAGCCGGATGGCGCACCTGGCGGGCAAGTTCGCCGGCATCCTGCGCATCGAGGTCCCGTCCGACAAGGCGTCGGCGATCCTGGCCGCGCTCGGCGACTTGGAAGCGCGCGGGCTCAAGATCGTGGGCGAATCCGCCAGTGCGGCCGATGGCACTGCCCCAGGCCGCACCCTCGATCTGGAATTGGTCGGATTGGACCGCCCCGGCATCGTGCGCGAGATTTCCCAGCTTCTCGCGAGCAGCGGCGCAAACGTCGAGGAGCTTTCCACGGACCGCACCAGCGCCGCCATGTCCGGCGAGATGCTCTTCGTGGCCAAGGCCCGGGTGCAGCTTCCGCGAACCGCCGACCTGGGCACGCTTCGTGCTGCGCTCGAACGCTTGGCCAGCGACCTCATGGTCGAAATCAAGCTGGTCGAAACCGCGCTGGAGACCAAGGCGCGCAAGGCTTAGTCGCCGGCGGCGATGGGCAAGCTGGGTTAAGATCCCGGCGTGCCGGATCGCAGTCGGATCGAGCGCTACAAACCCGAGGCATTGCTCGGGTCCGCGGGGCTCGTCGATACGGTTCTTGCGCAGGCAGAAGGGGAAGCAGGCAAGGCCGTGCTTAGGGTCTTCTGCCTCGACCGTGCGGAAAGGCACATCGGCGAGGCCGCCGCCAAGCGGTTTCTCGATGCCGGCCGCCGGGCGCAACGACTGCAGGTCGCCGGCATCGCGAGCGTGCTTGAGGTCTCTGATGACCCGGATGCGGCCTTCGTTGCCACCGAATTCGTGGAGGGTTGGGACTTGGCGCGACTGGTCCAGCCGGCCAACCAAGGTCGGCCGAATTCATCCCACGCCGTCGATCCGAAGCGCGCCGCCGCCATATGCCTCGACGTCGCACGTGCGCTGGCGGTGGCCCACGCGCACGAACCGCCTGTGCATCATCTGGGGCTCGGCCCGGGCAACGTCGTGGTGTCCGCGCAAGGCGCAACGAAGGTGCTCGACTTCGGCTTGGCTGCGTCCCTCCGCGGAACGCCGGCCTACCCCATCCCGAAGTGGCACTTCGTGGCTCCCGAGCTGCTTGGCATGGATGCCTGGGCCGTCGGCGACGAGATCGCTCGAGCCGCGGACTTCTATTCCCTGGGCGCCCTGCTCTATTTCCTTCTCACCGGACAGCCACCCGGGGCGCCGCTGGTAAACACGTCCTCGCTCGCCGAACTCGCCGCGCGACGGCGGCGACCGCTGGATCTCCCCGCAGGAATATCGAACAACTTGCTTGCGGCCGCCTTGGCGCTCACCGAGACGGATCACAGAGCGCGCCCGGACTCAATCCAGCAGGTCATCGACTTGCTCGGCAGGGAGACCGGGACTACGCAGCGGCGGCCAGCGCCGCAAGCGGCGCACCCAGCCGAGCGACCCACCACCGACACCGACAAACGACCGCCCGCGAGCAAGCGCGCCAGCAACATTCCGCAAGCACCGAAGTCACCGCCTCCGAAGCCAGTTGAGTCCATCCCAACCGCGCCAGGCAGGCCCTTGCGCACGAACGCGCGCACTGCCGGACCCAAGCAGTGGGGCCGAGGTTCAAGGGCGTCCCTGGCGGCAGTTGTGCTGGCATCGGCGCTTCTGGTCGCGGTCACGACCGCCCGTCGCATCCATCGGCCACTTGCATCGCGCAAACCGCCGGCTACACCGATGAAGCTCGTCGATCGCCGCGGGTCTGGACAGGCGCAAGCCCAAGCTTCCCAACCCGCGGCCACGGTCCCCGCCGCAAACCCCGAGCTTCCTCCGCCCGGTCACGGTTACGTCCCGGATCCCGATCGCGCGCCCTCTCGCGAATCGGGGCACCTATTTCTCGACACCAGCCCTTCCCAGGCCGACGTCTGGATTGACGGCGTTCTGCGCGGCAAGACGCCTGTGGATCTCGTCGTCGGAACAGGTGTGCACCGCATGGTCGCGGTCAAACCTGGGTTCCTCATGTGGCGCGCCGTCTACGACACCACCCGCGGCGAGTTCGCGCGCCGGGAGCTTGCGCCGATCAATCCTCCAACCGCCGGCGATGCACTCCTCGACGTGCGCTGCTCTGTCGCGGATCGGTATCCGGTCGTACTCGACGACGAAGAGACCGGTCTGCTCTGCCCGGTCGCGCGACTGCCGGTACGCTCGGGCAAGCACAGCATCGGCGTCTTCGTTCCCGCACGAAGAGCCAACGTGACCATCGAAGTCGACGTCGCCCCCGGAAGGCAGCCAATGCGCGTGCAACTTGGGGACTGAATCACTCCAGGACTTCGGTCCAATTGAAGCGCTGGTATTGGCCGGTTCCACCGTTGGGCGGAATGGCGCGACCTGCAACGATCGCGTCGGGCACGTACGAGGTGATTTCCTTGGCGCCTTTCTCTCCGAAGATGAAGAGGCGTCCCCCCAGAATCACGGGCGAGGTGACGGGTTCATCGGCAACCTTCGCGCCGACCCGCTGAGCGGCGACCCCGCCGGCCGTAACCCTATGAATTGTTAGATACGTCTGCCCTCGCGTGCACCCATCGGGACTGAACACATACCACATGGTCAGGATCTCAAAGCCGGAGGCGTCTGCCAGCAGCACCCCCAATGGAGTCGACGTCGGGCGCGCGCCGGCCGGCAGTGGGCCTTGGCAGGTGACCTTTCCCTGCGCATCAACCTGGGTTGTCCCGCAAATCTCGTTGTCGTTTCCCACCGTGAGAACAATCTGCCCGCCGTTGCCCCAGGTGCTGTCCTTGACGATGCCGGTTTGGTTGCCGTTGCTGTCGGTCTGGACGACTTCCTTCCAAAGGACCATCCTCGACGGAGGAAGGTTCTCCGTGTCTAGATCGAGGTTCGAGTTGGTGACCTGGACCGGATAGATTTCGTGTGCGTGGCTGCTGGTGTAGGAATCGCGATCGAGCTGAACCACTGTCGGAGAGAAGTGCAACGGATGATCGCAGCCGAGGGTCTGAGCGACCGATACGCCGGAACCGAGCACATACCGATACAGTTGGCCCGAGGTATCTCCGAAGTAGCCTGCGACCAGCTTGTCGTTCTGGTTCTGTGCGAAGTCGCGCGCAGTGGCCACGTCGGTCAAAGCGGTGTATTCCTGGCTGCAGGTCGCGGTTGGAGAGACTGCGTTGCTGCTGATGATGTTCCCGGTAGCGGCCGAGGCACTGACAAGGTTCCGGCCCTGCGTCGTGCTACCGTCTGTCACCGGGTAGCCCGACGTGAAGATCACACGGTAGTCGTCCAGGTTGCTCGTCAGATTGAGGAAGAACGCCGGCAGCGAGATGGTGTTGCCGAGGAGGTCGTCGTACGACGCCGCGCTCGCGCCGTAGCCCGTGTGCCATTGCACGGTGACCGGCGGGTCGGCTAAGCCGGTCGCGCTGAAGGGATTGGTCACGTCGAGCATGAACGTGTCCGAACCGCCGTACCCCTCGGGCATGAGGAGTAGAGTCTTCCAGACCGCGGTGGCGGCATCGCTGCAATGACCTACACAAAGGGTCTTTGCCTTGGGCGAGTCCGCCAGTCCGAAAATGTGCGCGTAGGGATCCGGTTTCTGTCCGCCCTGCGCGTAAAGACGTCGTACCGCCGGCATCATATCGGGTGGCAAGAACGCGAACGCCTCGGTGCCAGCCGAATACGTCGTCGACCCGACCGTCGTGTTCTCCAAGAAGAACGCGTGCAGAAGGCCGTCCGACGACCCGACGTAGATCAGATGCGGCCGATTCTGGTTCTTCAGGAAAAACTCGTGGCCTCCGGGCTGCGGAAGGTCACCCGGGCTGGCGACGTCAACCGGTGTCGAGTTAACGATCGCACCGAGAACGGCGGGATTCTGGTAGCTAGGGTCGCCTAGCATCCAGTGGGCAACTTGAGAAGCTTCTGTCGACGTACTGCCTAATCCCAAGGTCGCTAGGGCATCGCTGTTGGTGACCGCATGCGTGGCAGGATCGACGGCAATCTTCACCATGTTGGTGCCGTCCCAAGTGTAGACCCGACGCTCCCACCAGTTCCCCGATGCGAGTCTCTGGTATGCGTCCCAGGCCGGCAACTGCGTCGAGGACAAGAGGTCGTAGGCGAGTAGGTGCCCTTTCCACTCTGGAAAGTCCATGCGCGAGTCAAGGGCGTAGCGCCCCTCCGCGACTGTCGTCGCCTGTTGCGTTCCCGCCGACGTGCTGGTCGGCGCCGTCGAGTAGCTTCCTCGGACAGCGTCGTAGATGACCATCTGCAATGCTCGATTGAGCTGATCTTCGCTCTGGGCAAGATACGCAAAGGGCGCCACGCCATCGTCCCCCGAATCGGTTCCCCCCGCCCGAGCGATGTTGTCGTTGATAACCTTGGGCGAGCCCGCGCTCACGTCACCCGAAAATCCGACCACGAACGTCTTGACCTTGTGGTCTGGGTCGTCCGTCCGCAGATGGTACGCTGCTAAGACTGCCTTGCACTGGCAGCCCGCCGTCACCGGGTCCGCCTCCGCGCATGAAGGCGAGTCGCAGTTGTTGTCCCCCGGTCCGTTGGCCTGGCCATCGGTGATGAGCAGAACGTAGTTATCCCGACAAGTCATGTGGTCCGCCGGAATTCCCGCCGCGGCGTTTCCGTTCTTGACCGCATTCATATAGTGGTAGGCG
>CAZBIU010000031.1:0-31918 GCA_964491625.1 uncultured Myxococcales bacterium | reverse complement strand
TCGATGCAAGTCAAGGTCAAGTTCCCTGATACGGATACCGACCCGCGCGGCGAGATATGCAACGGCGGCGGCGGGAATACTTCGATGTGCTACAACAGCTATGCTGCGTATCTGAACTTCACACCCAGCTGGCAGCAGTTCACCGTGTTGCTGGACACCGGCAAGGGCGGTGCTGGCGGCATCGCCATCGACGGGACATGGGGCTACCAACAGGCGCAGTGGCTCCCCAGCCAAGTCTACGGCATCAACTGGCAGGCCCAGCGGAATATCGAACCGACCGCAGGCCCTCCCCTCAAGACCGACATCTGGGTCGACGACGTGTACTTCGTCGAGTGAGCCACCGTTCGGTTCGGGCCATCGGCTCCAGCCGGCAAGAGGTCCCGCGGCCTGGCGAAGGGGCATCCGGGGTTCGGTAGTGCCGAAACTACGATCCGCGGGCAAGCTTCGGTCGCCGTACCTGCATCCTCGCTGACGGACCTGCCGGAGTGCTCCACCGCGCCAGCTACGCCGATCTCGCGTCTGATCTCACGCCCGACGTCGCCAGCCCAGGATCTATCGAAAATGCCCGCCGACGCCAAGTCGCTGAGCCAATGGTTGACCGAGGTCGCCGGGGCTCTTCTGCGTCAGCGCCGCGGCGCTACTTGGCCCAGCGAACCACGTAGCGCCGTCGGACCCGTCTCGCGAAAGAAGTTGGCGTGAGGGCTTAGCCCGCAAATCGCGTTGCGCTCCGACGCGCCCGTCGAGTACTCCTTGTCAGCGACGCGACTTGGCTCCAGGATTGCCGTCCCGAGCCACACGGGTCTGAACAGTAGCGAGGGTTGATTATGGCGGACAAGGTCTTCATCAACGGTCGCGCCGCGGTTCACGCGGGGTCGGCGGGCAAGTCGGTGGCGTTTCCGGACGTTTGCTTGTGCCCGCCGTCGCCTCCGTCGGGTCCCATCCCCACGCCCCTGGTGAACACCGCGCAGGCGGCCGACCTGGCGGGCTGCGCAGCCACCGTGACCATCGAAGGCAACCCCGTCGCCCACGCGCAGTCCTTCGTGGCCAAGTCCACCGGCGATGAAGTCGCGCAAAGCACCGGCGGCGGCATCATCAGCCACACCACCCAAGGCAAGGCCTACTTCCAGACCTATTCCCGAAACGTGATGATCGAGAACCACCCGGCCGTCCGCCACCTGGATCTGGTGACCAACAACCACTTGGCCCCAATGCCCGGCAACACCCCGCCCGTGCCCTGGATGTCGGCGATGCTGGCGGGCCCGGGGCCGGCGCCGAAGGACGTGGAAGGCGAAGCACGCGAAGGCAAGGACTTCATCGAGCTCGCCTTCAAAGATGAGCTCGGCCGTCCGGTTGCCGGTCTTACGCTGGCGATCAAGACGCCAGCAGGCAACCCCATTCATCGCCGCACACCCCCGGGCGGCGGCATGAAGATTCGCGGGCTCAAGAAAGGATCGTGCCAGGTGACCCTGCTCGATTGGCGGGGCAAGCCGATGAAGGAAGTGAAGCCCAGGATCTTCGCGCCCGCTCCGGACGGAGCGGCGGTATCGCTGCCCACTGGGAAGCAACACGACCTGACCTGCCGGATTGCGACTATGACGGTGGAATTCGCGCACCCGCGCCCGGGCAAGACCGCGTTTCCCAAGCTCGTCCTCGAGAGCAGCGATGGCAGCTACCGACAGCAACGATCTGCGCGCAACAACCTTCGCCGTGACCAGCGCAAGGTGACGGTTCGCTTCGACTACCTGCCCAAGGGCGCGCGCTTCACGCTGACCAAACACTATGGTCCGGGGCACGCCGATGTTCTGTTCAAGGACGCGGCGTACGGGGACATCGTGGATCGCGGTGGCGGCAAAGAAGGTGGCAGCCATGGCGGATGAGCCATCCGTCACGACCGAGCTTCACATCCGGTTCTGCGAGGTGCCGAAGATCCACGATCTCGGCAGCGGTTCGGCCCTGTTGCCGTCGCCCGGGCCGCTAGTCTATCGCAGCTTTGACGTGCCGGATATGGCCACCGTCTTGCGCACCTTCGCGCGCGAATCCGAGCGCCAACCGATTCGCTCTGGTTCCTGGGTCTATCTGTTGTGGGACCAGGCCAAGTCGAACGAGCTTCGCCTGTCCAAGATCCTCCATTTCCACGCCACGGGAAAATTCCGATACGTGGATCTGAAGACGCCCGAGCAAATCCCGACCAGCGGCGAAGAGCCCGAGCTATTTTCCCTAAGCTTCGTCCTGCCTTCGCCCTGGCGAATGCTCCGCTTCTGCGCCTTACTGTCGCCGTTTCCACTGCCGGCTGAAGCCTTGACTGCGCTGTCCGATCCCAGCACCGACGAGCGCAAGGCCCTGCACGCACGCGCCCTGGCCCGCGCATCGTGGCTTCACGATCCGTTCACCTGCGATATCGTTACGGGCCGCAAGGCCGTGCCGGTAACGCCAGATCAGGTGAAGGGCTACGCGGCCGGCAAGCGCCACAAGACCGACAAGGGCGAGCGAATCTTGTACCTCGTCAATCCCTTTGCCGAGGCCGCCCAGCGCATCGCCGCCTACAACGAGGCGGTGGAACGGGCCGTGGCCGCGCAGTTGGAGGCGGGCCGAAGCAAGCGCTATGTGCTCGCGAAGCGAATCCAGGCCGTGGCGCTCGGCGACGACAAACGCAAGCAGTTGGTCATGCCCAAGCTGGCGCAGGACATCGACCACTTCGAGAGCCCTATCGATGACCTCTGGTGGCAAGCCGAGCGGCATGTCGAAGACGTCTTGCGCTGGTGTGGCCGCGGCTGGACCGCCCGAGGGTGGGAATGGTTCGGCGGTCCTTTCGACATGGAGAACATCACCTACAAGGTAGAAGGCTCGCGCCAAGTCGTTTACGAAAACGAGCTGCAGCCGGCGCAGAAAGTGCCCGCCAACTGGATCGCGGCGGCGGCCTACGAAACGAAATACGGCTCTCCCGAGCTGAAAGAAACCGTGGGTGCGCTGCGGTCGTTGCTCTACAGCCGCCTGGATCAGACCGAATTGGGTCGCCGCTTTTTGAATGAACAAACCGCGCGTTGCCTGGGGGAGGAGAAGAGCGAGCCCGGCGAAGACGTCGGCCTGCTCGGCGCCTTGGCCTCGGCCATGAAGCCTGCCGACTTCGTGATGCAAGGCTGGGACGGCATCGTGCAGAACCTGCTTCCCTGGTGGTACATGAAGAAGGGCCAGCTGACCTTCGCCACCCTGGCGGACTTCATCCAGCACAAGACCGGCGTGAACATTCGCGAGCCCGAGGTGATGGAGGATCGCGCGAAGATCACCCAGCTCAAGCAACAGAACCGCGCCGAGTACGATGCGCGAACCAAGGGCGCGAAGCGGCTGATCCCGCGCGACAAGCGGGCCTCGGAGTATTACCAGCGCAACGCGGACAAGGCGCCGAAGGCGATACAACTGCTGAGCAGGATGGCGACGTTCTGGGAGAAGCTCGGGGAGGCGAACAAGAAGAAGGATCCACGGTCGAAGGCGGAGGCAACATCCAGTTTTCTCAATGCCCTTGAGCTGGGCCTCGATCTCGTGCCCAAACCCACGCAATGGACCAAGGATGCGATAGAGAAGATCACCCAGCGTTCGTACTACCTGCGCACGGAATCGAGGGTCCTCGTCCCCAAGTTGAAGTTCCTGGGATCCATCGCGTGTGGCATCGATCTCGTGCTGGCTCTTCAGG
This sequence comes from uncultured Myxococcales bacterium, assembly GCA_964491625.1. Taxonomy (GTDB): domain Bacteria; phylum Myxococcota_A; class Polyangia; order Fen-1088; family Fen-1088; genus Fen-1118. The sequence goes on along the minus strand of CAZBIU010000031.1, from coordinate 28,230 downwards.
ATCTCGGCAGATCGCGCGGGGGCGGAGCAACTGTCGGCTACACCATGAATGCGCTTGGCGCAGCGGCCGGGCTGGTCGGCGCCGTGGCAGCCGAAACTGGAGTCGGCGTGGTGGTCGCGCTGGCGGGCATGGCATTGCAAGCAGCCGGCGATTGGGTCATCGAACGAACCGAAGAGCTCAACCTGTTCCTGCGCAAGAGCCCCTGGGGAATCGACACCGGTGCCACCATCCAATGCGATCAAGCTCAGGCCGAGCAACTCATGGGAACACTCGACTACATTCTGTACGGCTATACGTGGAAGGTCCGCCAGGAATTCGACAAGAGCATCTGCCTGCACCAGTTCTACGTCGACATCCAGTCCACAAGGGGAACGCAACTACTTTCGCCCGAGGCCGCGCTGACTGCAGATCTCGATCTCGTCAGTGAATACAATCCCGCGCAATGCGAGCATGCCCACGCCGATCTCGAGGCCGCTCTCCTGAAGAGCGCGGAGACCTGGACAATCTATGCCGCCAGCCTCACGGAGATCGAGATGACTGGTAGCTTCCACCTTTCTGGGCGCTTGACTCTTAAGCTCGACAAACAGGGAAGACGTGCGGTACAGGCTGGTGTTTCCTGGTCCAGCGCGGGTGATCCTGACTACGCCCAGCACCGAAACGGTGCTGGCGGGAGCTTGTGAGCGTGCATTTCGAGCGCAGTCCCATCAGCGCCGTGGACGTCCTGACATCGATTGTCCTTTGCAGCGTCGGCGGTTTCGCCTTCTACGTCGCGCGTGTCTTCTGGACCGGGTGGGATCTTGGTAGCATTCTCGCCTCGGTCGGTCTCTCCGCGCTGGCACTCGTTCCAATCTACGGCGCCTGGGTCGGTGTCATTCAGCTCGAAGTCGATCTCTCGGCCAATCCCCGCGAGGCGCGCTGCCGGCGCAAGAACGCCATCACTCGCATCGCCACCCGCCACCGCTACAAGATCCCGGACAACGGCAAGGTCTTCATCCAGACCGGCGTTGGCGGGAAATATCAGGGCAACACGGTCTGGCCCGTCCGCATCACCGGATTGCCCCGCTACTACGACTTCTTCCTCCTCGGTCGCTGCCGATACAACAACGTGAACGACGCCTACGCCGTCGCGCGCACGCTCGCCGGCTACCTCGGCTTGCCCATACTCGATCACCACGGCGCCACCCGCAGGATCGAAGACGAAGGTCCCTACGTCTGGTACCCGCCCGCCCCCGACGGCCATCGCGGTCCCAAACGGCGCAGGCGGCGTTCTTGAAAGTGAGAAGCTACGCGCGTCGAAAAAGTCCCATCACCCATGCAGCCCCATACCACCGCCAACTCTTTGGCTCTCTCGGCCGCCGTCCGACTGGAAGGCGTAGAAGTGCCGCTTGGCGCAGCGGCCGGGGACGCCCTGATGAGAATTCCGATTTCCTATCCCCTCATTTCGGCGAGCCTTGATCCGAGCCGGAGATGCGCTCGAGAATCGCCTCGTCGAAGGTGATGCCGTCGGCGCGGTTAATGATATCGATGCGTAGCGGAGGAATTCCCATCTGCGGCACACCATCGTAGCGGGCGAAGTCACTGCGACCCTCCGACAAACCATCTCGCAGTCGCAGACGGCGGACAACGGCAAGATCTTCATCCAGACCGGCGTGGGGCCACGCAGACGAAGCCTCGCTAGCCGCCAGCGACCTCCGTCCGCGGGCGCTATCGCGCGCAGCGGAAGCCAAGGAATTGCGCGCGGCTGTCTTCAGCCAGCCTGAATCGGTTGGTGGTGCGTTCGGTGCGCGGGTCGCCGCCGCCCCAACTGCCCCCGCGCAGAACCCGCTTGGCTTCGCTCTTGGCGCCGTCGTAGGTCGAATACCGGGACGCAGTCCACTCCCAGACGTTGCCGGCTAGGTCCAGAACGCCGTGCTTGGAGGCGCCCGCGGGAAAGCTGCCCACGGGTGCGGTCTCGGGCCAGTCGTCGCTGGCCTCATACATGGGACGCACGCCCGGAAAACGGTTCGCCGTCAAGTGGCCCGCACATTCTGCCCCGCAGGCGTTGAGGCGGCGCAGGCTGGGCTCGTCGTTGCCCCACGGGTATTTCCTGCCTTCGGCGCCGCCACGTGCGGCGTATTCCCACTCCTCCTCTGTGGGCAGGCGCTTGCCGGCCCAGGTGCAAAAGGCCAAGGCCTGCCCAAAGTCGACACAATTGACGGGGTGGCTGTCGCGCCCCTCGGGATGTTTCCAGTTACAGAAGATCCGGTAGTTTCCCTTCTCAGCGACGTACGCCTCGGGCTGGACACACTGGCCTGCGTCGACGCACGCCCGATATGCCTTCACCGTGACCTCGGTGCGGTCCATCTGGAAGGTCGCCACCGACACCGCGTGAGCCGGCTTTTCGTTTTCGTTGGCGTCGCGGGCCTCGCTGCCCATCTGGAAGCTGCCGCCGGGGATCGTGATCATGTCTTTGCCGATCCACGCCGGCGCGCCTGTCTTGCATGCGCAGATCAACACCCACAGCAGCCCAGCAGACGCCACACGGCCAAATCTGTGCGCCGGGCTCGCGAGCTTCATCCTCGCGACACTACCATGGCGCTCCGAGGGCCGGCTGGCCGGCGGCATAGCGCGGTTCCACGACGATTCGTAATCCGTCATTCAAGTTCGCGGCTGCTCGCATCGGTCGCGTTGGCGCGGTGACTCGGGTCACCGGAATCCCTTGTATCGGTTGACGTATCTGCCGGGAGATACAATAGTCGGGCCATGGATCCCTCGAAGGACGAGAAGGCTCCCGCGCCGCACGCGGAAAACACCACAGCCGACCAGCCGGGAGAGACCGCCCCAGGGGCTCCTTCTTCCGCGGCGCCGGAGGGGGCTTCGCCGTCCGCCGCGCCTGCACAGGCGCCGGAGGCTCCCATCGCTCCCGCGCCTGCACCGCCCCCACCGCCTCACCTGGCGGTCTACACCACGTTCGGGTTCCTTTGCATCGGCGTGGCGCTGTGGCTGGTCTTCTCATGGATCGGATACAAGGACCGCTATTCGCAGCAAACCGAGGGCTGGCACCTTGGCGGCACGAAGATGATCGAGATAACCCTGATTCGCGAGGACAAGAAGAACCTGGCCTGCGCGTCCGACCAGAGCTTCGAGGGAGTTCACTGCGGTTACAACGCCAACAGCCAGCCCTGGGGACCGGGCCCGGAAGAGGACGGCAACGCCCTGCAGCCATTTAACACGGTGAAGAATGAGCTGTTTCTCGGCGCCGGCCTATGGCTTGCCCCGATTCTGCAGCACGAGCTGCCCAGCTCGCGATTCACCGTGGTCTGCAACTTCCACGTGAAGGGGGTCCTCAAGAACGTTTCGTTGCGCTGGTCACCCACAGGCAACTTCAGCCCGGTCGATCAGAGTGTCGCGGTTGGCTCGCTTACTGATTGTGTGATCCCGCAATGACGACGGCGGCGGGTTTGACCATCAAGGAACGGCTGCAGAGCAGCTATCTGCAGGTGCGCCAGACCTGGCTCGACATGACCACCGCCGAGCGGCTGGTCACCGTCTTTCTGGGCATCATGATCGTGGGCGGGGCTTTTCTGCGCATCCGGGATCCAGCGTGGCCGAATTGGTTCACCTTCGACGAGGAGCCCTTCGTCAAAAATGCGCACAGCTATGCCCTGGCAGTTGCCGACAACAACGACCACCCGCCCTTCGGCAAGATGCTGATTGCGGTTGGCATGCTGCTGTTCGGCTACAATTCGCTCGGCTGGCGATTCGTTCCGTTGGTGTTTGGCTTGCAGACCGTGTGCCTGGCCTATTGGCTTGGCCGCGTGGTCTTCGGCAGCAAGCGCGCCGGCTGGATGGCGGCGGCGTTCGTAGCGGCCGACGGCTTTTTCATTTCCTATTCAAGATCCGGCCTGCTCGACGGCATGATGATTTCGTTCATGCTGTGGGGCATGGTCGCGGCGTTGGGCGCGCGAACCTGGCGCGGGGTGGTGGCGGCCGGGATCTTAATCGGCTTTTCGACCTCGGTGAAATGGAGCGGCGCCATGACCGCCATTCCCGCCGCGGTCGGCATTCTCCTACTCCGCCGAACCTCGATCTTTTCGGTGCTTTGGCTCGGCATCGTACCCGTCGTCCACACCTTGATCTGGATGGCGGCGCTGCGCCTGACCGGCAAGCCGAGCGACCCGGTGGCAACCTGGAAGGTCATCATCGGCCTTTACAAGCATCACCTCGACCTCGGTCACTACAAGAACGACCTGTCGTCACCCTGGTACGGCTGGCCCATCCTGATGCATCCAGTGGTCATCAAGTTGTCCACGTCGGGGCTCAAGTCGCGCTACTCGTCCAGCGTCGGCAATCTGATCCTGTGGGCCACGACCGATCTGTTGTTGATTGCAATTCCCATCATTACGCTGGTCGTCGCGATCCGCACGCGCTTCCGGCGCTATTGGCTGATGATTCTGGACGCGCCGACCATGCGCGGGGTGCTGCTCATGCTGGTGGGTTGGTTCGCCTTCATGGCGCCGTGGCTCGCCACCCGAAGCACCCGCGGGAACTATACCTTCAGCCACTACTACCTGCCCTGTTACGCCTTCCTGCTCGTCATGCTGGGCGGCCTCGCGGCAAACCTCGAACGTAAATACCCGAAGGTGATTACCACCTACGTGGCGGTCGCTCTCGCCATGGCGATCTTCTTCGCCCCGGTGTGGGGCGAATTCCCGCTCAGTACCACCGCAGCCAACATGCGGCTGTGGTTCCCCAAGTGGCGCCCGTAGCCGCTACAGACTCGTGTAGTCGAGATAGTTCGCGGTCATCGTCAGAAGCGACAGGACCATCCAGGAATCGTCGTAGTAGGTGCCTCCCACGAGCGCCTTGCCCGTCACCAGAACGCCGTAGGCATCGTTGACGAAGCCTTGGAAACTGGAATTGGTCATGGCTCCCACGCCCGCCGGGCCGACGAAGGCCGACGACTGAATCTGCGCGTTCGAGCCGGTCTGGTATTGGGCGTGGGGCGTACCGTTCAGGTCGTAACCATCCACCATGCTGGTGGCGCCGATTCCCGAGAAGAACTTGCTCGTCTTGGCGACGTAGTCCTGGGCTCGCGTTTCGCCATTCCAGCAGTAATCGAGCCCAATCCGGAACGGCGTCCGGCAGGAATCGTACTGATAGTTGGTGGGCGAGGCGCCGCCGGTGGCTCCAAAGGCGCCCGCGTTGGGCTTGCCGCTGGTGTCGCACCACGCGGGCACCAACCCATTGTCGGCGTTTCCATTGCCGGAATTGAGCGCCGCACTGAGAACAGTGTACATGGTGTCGGTGAGCTTCTTCCAATTGCTCGCGTTGGCGGTGTCGATCTTCGCGAACACCTTGTAGAAGGCGGGCGCAAAATAGGAAAGGTTCACCGCCGGCAGATCAGTGGCGGGCCACGGCTTCAGGTATTGATAGTCGTAGACCTCATTGTTCCAGACCGCAGTGATCTGCGATTTGGCGATATCAATGTACTTGCTTTTCAATTTGCCTTGACCGCCCCACTGTTTGTCGGCCATCAGCAGGGCAAAGGCCATGTCCTCGTCGGCATCGGTGGCGGGACCTGCGCCGGACGGATTCGTCCCGAGGCCCGTGCCCGCCGCATTGATGTACCAGTTCATAAGTCCCGTGTTGCCGTCGAGGAACTGTTGTTCGTAAAGCCATAGGTCGTCGAACAGCGATTGGTCGTCCATGTAGACGGCAAGTAGCATGCCGTACGCGATGCCTTCGGATACGGTCGAGCTCTTTTCCAGTCCAGGCTCGTTCGGCCGCTGAACGCGGCGGGTGCCATTGGGCGCCCCTTGCGAGGTGACGGTGTCGTTCTTCCACTGCGCGTACGCCGCTTGCACGTCTTCGTTGCGGTAGAGCTTGGGATAGACGCAGCGGCTGTTTTCGCGGTTCTGCGGAAACGGGAAGGCGTGACCCGGGGTCGCCGGCGTCGGGCCGCGCGAAGGGGGTGGTGGGGCCGTGTCGACAGCCGCGTCCGGCGTGGTCGCGCCGCCGGTGCCTCCGTTTGCGCCCGACCCGCCGCCGGCAGCACCACCGGCACCAAGTCCACCGCCGCCGAATCCGCCGCCGGCACCACCGCCGCTGCCGCCCCGACCCCCGCTGCCGCCCACACCACCGGCGCTCCCGCCGGCGCCGCCACGACCTCCGCTACCTGCGGAAGCGCCGCCCCTGCCACCGCCGCCAACAGCGACTCCGCCAACGCCACTGACGCCACCCGCCGCACTGCCGCCGCCACCCGACACGCCACCCGTTGCCTTGCTACCGCCACCACCGCTCGCGCCCCCCCCAAGGCCGCCGCCAGCGACGTTTCCGCCGCTCGCCACGCTGGACGTCGCTCCACCGGCGCCGGACGCCGAAGTGGTTCCCCCACTGCCGCCGGCTCCGCCAGCGCCGCCGCTGCCAGATCCGACGTGGTTGTCCGTCGGGCGGCACGATACGATGGCAAGCAGGGCGGACAGGGCGACCCAGGTTGTGGGGTCGCGAAGGACTCGACGAGCAAACGACATTCGAGGAATCTCCTGCGGCGTGGGTGGGGTCATATCCGTGGGCTGATTCCTAATAAGAACACCCTGGACCCGCCTATCGCGCATAGAAAAAACGAGCGAACCGCCTCCACGGCTTGGCATAACGCGCGCCACCCGAAACCGACGACAGCCGTGGGCGATAGGCGGAACCCTGGCCCCTGGATCCGCGGGTCGAGGGGCGCCGCGCGCATGCAAGCCCGACACGCCAGCCGCACACGCTCTCACTACCGCTCACGCGCACGCTGGCCGCCCTCCGGCCGACGCTGGTGGTCCAATCCGGTAGGGCCACCGAGCTGTGGCCACGTGCCCCCGATCGCGTAGTCTAGGGCCATGGCGGGTCATGCCTTGGACCTCTTTCATCCGCTGGTGCGGCGGTGGTTTACCGAGCGATTCGCCGCACCCACCGACGCACAGGCCAAGGCGTGGCCCATCATCGCACGCGGCGAGCACGTGCTGGTCAGCGCTCCCACCGGCAGCGGCAAGACCCTGACCGCGTTCCTGTGGGCGCTCGATAGCCTGATCGCTGGGCGCTGGTCCCCGGGCGGCGTGCGCGGGCTCTATCTGTCGCCGCTCAAGGCGTTGGGCAGCGACGTGCGCAAGAACCTGCTCGCGCCGCTTGGCGAGCTGCGCGCCTTGTTCGAGCGCGAGGGCTGCCGGTTTCCGAGCCTGCGCGTGATGACCCGGTCGGGCGACACCCCCGACGACGAACGCCGGGCGATGCTGCGGCATCCGCCCGAGATCCTCATCACCACGCCGGAAAGCCTGAACCTGATGCTGACCGGTAGCCAAAGCCGGCAGATCTTCGGCGGCCTGCGCACCGTGATCCTCGACGAGATCCACGCCTTGGCCGCAAGCAAACGCGGCACCCACATGATGTGCGCGGTGGAGCGCCTGACGCTTTCTGCGGGCGAATTCCAGCGCGTCGCCCTCTCCGCGACCGTGCGACCGGCTGAGCGAATCGCCGCCTGGATGGCCGGGTACCAATGCGGAGACCTCGGCCCCGATGCCAGTTACCGCCCGCGGCCGGTCGCCGTCGTGCGGTCGGAGGACAAGCGGACCATCGCGCTCCGATTGCAAACCCCCGACGTCGACATCGTGCAAGGCCCGGATGCGAGCGATCTGTGGTGGCAAGCGCTGGCCGGCGACCTCAAGGCCATCGTCGCTCGTAACCGTTCCACGCTGATCTTCGCCAACAGCCGGCGTACGGTGGAGAAGATCGCCCGCCTGCTCAACACCGGCGAGGACGAGCCCATCGCATATTCGCACCACGGATCGCTGGCGCGCGAAGTTCGCCTGGATGTGGAAGAGCGCATGAAGGCGGGGCGCCTGCGCGCGGTGGTCGCCACCGGGTCGCTGGAGCTCGGCATCGACATCGGTTCCGTCGACGAGGTGGTGTTGATCGGCACGCCCGGGTCGGTGGCGCAATCGCTTCAGCGCATCGGGCGCGCCGACCATCGCGTGGGTGGCACCAGCCGTGCCACCCTGTTCCCGCTGCACGGGCTAGACGGCGCCCAGGCCGCGTCGATGGCGGGCCAGGTGGGTGTTGGCGCGATTGAAGAAGCCCGTCCCGTGGTGGGCGCCCTCGACGTGCTGGCCCAAGTTCTGCTGTCGATGGGTTGCGGTGTGACCTGGGACTTGGACCGGCTGTTCGCGTTTGTGCGCACCATCGCCGCGTACCACGAGCTTTCGCGGCGCCACTTCGACCCGGTGGTGGCGATGTTGGCCGGACGCTACGCCGACGCTCCTGTGCGCGAGCTCAAGCCGCGGGTCTTGCTCGACCCGGTGAAGAACACGTTCACCACCCGCGCCGGGACGGAATTTCTGATCTACCAGTCGGGCGGAACCATTCCGGATCGCGGCTACTACCACCTGCGCCTCGTGGACAGCAAAGCCGTGATCGGCGAGCTGGACGAGGAATTCGTGTGTGAGCGCCGGCTGGGCGATCAGTTCACCCTGGGCACGCAGGCCTGGCGCATCCACGCCATCACCCACAACGACGTGGAGGTGACGCCCGCGGATCCGAGCGCGCCCATGATCCCGTTCTGGAAAGCCGACGAGCAGAACCGATCCACCGAGACCTCGTTCGCGCTGCTCGACTTCTTCGACCACTGTGAAAACCACCTGGACGAGTCCGCTTTCGCCGACCAGCTGTGCCGGGACCGAGGCATGGACCCACCCGCGGCAGAGAGCCTGGTCCGCTTTCTGCGCAAGCAACGCGAGGTCGCCCGGGCACCCCTGCCCGGCCGGCAGCGGGTGCTGGTCGAATGCAGCAAGGACAGCGCCGCACAGTCCGAAGGCGGGCAAGTCATCCTGCATACCTTCTGGGGCGGACGGCTCAATCGCCCGCTCGCGATCGCGTTCGCCGAGGCGTGGGAGCGCGCGCATGGCACCACCCTGGAAGTCTTTGCCAGCAACGACCAGATCGTCTTCACCCTGCCCGACCCGTTCGATCCGCATGAGCTGTTTTCCCTCGTCGAGCGGCATTCGTTGGAGCAACTTCTACGCGCGGGTCTGGAAAAGACCGCTCTGTTCGGCGCTCGCTTTCGCGAGAACGCGGGCCGCGCGCTCCTCTTGCCACGCGGGGACGCGCGCAAGCGCTATCCGCTCTGGCTCGGACGCCTGCGCTCGAAGAAGCTTCTGGCCAGCGTGCTGCGCTTCGAGGACTTCCCCATCGTGCTCGAAAGTTGGCGGGATCTGCTGGAAGACGAGTTCGACCTGCACACCTTGACCGGCCTGCTAGGTGACATCGCCGACGGGCGCATCACCTTGCACACGATCCGCCCCACGCATTCAACGCCGTTTTCCGATGGAGTGGTGTTTCGGCAGACCAACTATCACATGTACCTCGACGATGCGCCGGGCGCGGCGGCGCGGTCCAACCTGTCTGACAATCTTTTCCAGGACCTCTTCCACGGTGCCATGGCCCAGCCCACGGTGCCCGCGGCGCTGGCGGCGGCGTTCGCCGAGAAGCTTTCCCGCGCCCACCCCGACTACGCGCCGAGCACGCGCGAGGAGATCCTGCTCGCGGTGCGCGAGCTGGTCCTGCCGCCCAAGCTTGTGGTGGATCGCTGGATCGAGCGACTGCCCGCTGCTGACCCGATGGCGGGGGTTGACGATGCGCTGGCCCACTTGGTCGTCTTGGTTTTGCCGGGCGCAAGTGAGGAGCGGGTCGCGGACCTCGCCGATCTGCCGCGGATTCTCTTTCTGCGCGGCGCCCGCCCGCAGGAGCTTCCCGTGCTGCGGTCGCTTCGGATCGCCGGACGCGAGCCTTTGCCGTACCTTTACGAGCATTCGTACCGGTCCGACGAGGAAGGCGGCGCAACCTTGGTCGAGGAATACCTGCGTGGATGCGCGATGGTGTCCGGGGACGAAATCTCTGCCGCGCTCGGACTCTCCGCGGCGGAGCTTCGACCCCTGCTCGACGAGCTGCTTGAAACCGAGAGTATTGTGTCTGGCTGCCAGGTCGAAGGCCGGGCCGAGCCGCTCTTTTGCGATGCTGAGAACGCCGAACGTTTGCTGCGCCTTCACCGTGCGTCTCGGCGCGTGCAGGCCGAGCGCAACCTGCCAACGCGGCCACTTGGCGACCTGTACCCCTTCCTGGCCGAATGGCAGAGCTTGGGATCGAATCCCGGCGGGCTCGAAGCCCTTCAGCAATCGCTCGATCGCCTGTTCGGATATCCCCTGCCTGCCGAGCTTTGGGAGCAAGCGGTGTTGCCGAGCCGGCTTGCCCCGTACTATCCGTCATGGCTCGACACGCTTTTTCAGTCGTACGGGCTTGGCTGGCTGGGCGCGGGCGGCAAGCGGCTTCTCTTCGCATTTCCGAGTGACAACGTCCTGTTTTGCGAGGGCGATACGCACGCCGCGCAAGATCAAACAGCGCCGGTCCTCGGTAAACTCGGAGAGTCCGCGCACGGCTTGGGCTTCTTCGAGCTCGCAAACGCCACCGGCATCGACACCGCGACGCTGGGCGAGGCCCTTTGGGCCCTGGCCTGGGAAGGACACGTGTCGAGCGACAGCTTCGAGACGGTTCGGCGCGGTATCCTGAATGACTTCTCCGCTGAAAAGCTCGGCGAGCTGTCCGGGCGCGGCGGCTTTCGTCGCTGGGAAAGGTCGCGCCCCGGCGTCGGCGTGTGGCGGGTTGTCGACGCTGGCAGCCCGGACGGTGCCATCGAAAACGCGGAGGCCGAGAAGGATCGCGCTCGCATCGTTCTCGGCCGTTACGGCGTGGTCTTCCGCGAGCTTCTGGAACGCGAGCTGCCCGCGCTGCGCTGGTCGCGCCTGTTCCGTGCGTTGCGCTTGCTCGAGCTTTCGGGCGAGATCGTGGCCGGGCACTTCTTTGCCGGCGTGCCCGGGCTGCAGTTCGCGACCCAGGCGGCGATTCGGCGCTTGGGCGAGCCGTTGCCTTCGGAGCGAATCTACTTCGTAAACGCCTGCGATCCGGCGTCGCTATGCGGACTGGGCCTGCCCGATCTGCCGTCCCATCTTCCTCGCCGCATCCCCAGCCACTGGACCGTCTTGCGCGGCAGCGAGTTGGTTCTGGTTCTTCAGAGGAACGGCCGTGACTTGCTGGTCTTGAAACTGCCCGGCGATCCAGTGCTGGAAGCCTCCCTCGGCATCTACCCGTTCCTGCTTGGGCGCCAGTTCGCGCCCGTGCCTTCGACCAACGTGGAAACCGTCAATGGCCAGAACGCGGCGACCTCACCCTACGCGGACGATCTGCGACGGATTGGGTTCGTCAATGACTATCGCGGGATGACTCTGTGGAAACGGTAAGCTTGCGTCGCGCCTTGCTTGCCTTTTACCGCCGTCGCGGGCGCGACTTGCCCTGGCGGAAGACGCGCGATCCCTACGCGATTTGGATTTCGGAAATCATGCTTCAGCAGACCCAGGTGCAAACCGTTGTGCCTCGATTCGCAGAGCTTATGCGGCGCTTCCCGACCCTTGCAGCGCTCGCGGGCGCCGACGAGACCACCGTGTGCGAGGCATGGGCCGGGCTTGGCTACTACCGCCGCGCCCGCAACCTGCACCGGGCCGCGCGGCAGATCACTGCCGAGCGCGCGGGCCAGATGCCGTCGTCGGTTACCGAATTGCGGAAGCTGCCGGGCATCGGCGCCTACACCGCCGCTGCGATTGCGTCCATCGCATTCGGCGAACCGGTCGCGGCGGTGGACGGCAACCTGGTGCGCGTGCTCTCGCGCGTGTTCGCGCTGCCGGGTCGCGCGTCCGACGCCGGTTTGGTTGCGCGGGTCCGCGAACAGGCGCAGCAGATGGTCGAAGGATCGAATCCCGGAGAAGTCAATCAGGCGCTGATGGATATCGGTGCAACCGTTTGTCGGCCGGTCGAGCCCGCCTGCGGCGACTGTCCGCTTCGTCCCGCGTGCGCCGGATTCCGCGTCGGCAACCCAACCGCGTATCCGGGCAAGAAGCTGAGGGCAGCGCGCCGGATACTTTCGGTCGCCTTTGCGTGGATCGAAGAGGCCGGCGGCGTCGTCTTGGAACAGCGGTCGCTTGATGGTTTGTGGGCCGGCCTGTGGGAGTTGCCGAGCGCGAGCGGGCCGGGCGCCGAGAAAGACTTGGCAAGGCGTCTCGGCCAGCCGCTCGGACGACGGATCGCCAAGGTCAACCACGATCTTACCCATCGTCGCGTGGAGGCGATTGTCTATGAGGTCGACTTCGCGAAGTTTCTCGGGCGACGATGGCGCGATCCCCTCACGGCGCCGCTATCAGCCCTCGCGCGCAAAGCGATCATCGCTACGGGAAGATTTCCGCGTGGTTCAACACAGAGAGCCCAGAGGACACGAAGACCATGACCCAACCCCAGGAGAGCTTGACCCAGGCAAGCTGGTCAGCGAAGAGACGAAGCGATCTTATGCCCGTGTCGAACGCGGTGCTGTACCTGGTGTTCTGCGCGCTCGCGGCCACCGGACTGGCCATGGCGTTCCGCCTCGACAACGCCGAGGCCACCCTGCTGGGGGTTGCCAAGCGCGATTGGGCGCGCGTCCATACCATCGCGGCGCTAAGCACGCTGTCGCTGGTTGCGCTTCATCTATGGGTCAATTGGGTTTGGCTCAAGTCAATGCTTAGGCATACGAAGTGGTCAACCGGAATCATCGCGGCGATCGGCCTGGCAATGCTTGCGATCGCGCTGCTTGCGCCGGTGCGCTGAGCTGCCGCGATCACAACTGTGACATCCTTGTTGCAGTCCGGTTAATCGTCTCCATGTAGGGAATCGTCCGCCTAACGAGGGCATCCAACTGAGCGACTAGATAAACAACGATTTTCCGACGGAGAGAGACTATGTTCAAAGCACTTTCATTATTGTTTTCGCTTGAGTCTATCTTACTTGCACCCGCGCCAACGCTGGCCGACGGCGCCCAACGGGAGCTTCCCAGCATCGAGGATGCCAACCTCCCGCCCGAGGTCTTCAAGGTGCCGGATTACGAAAGGCAGATTTGCCCGCGCGTGGGTGCGGTGTGCCTGTTCGGTAGCGGCGGCGGCACGGTCGCGGGCGTCGACGTCGATCCCACGGTCGGCATTGTGACGACCCTTGCGCGCGGCACCCAGGTGGCGGCAATCGGGCAGGCCGCCGCGCTGCCGCTGGCCGACGCATGGAACGTGGACCTGATCGCCAGGTTCCGCATGCACACGGGAATGGATCCCATCGTCGTGGCAGTCATGGACTACGGCGATCCCGATGGCATGGCCAAGAGGGAAGCGACCGCGGTTTGGACGATCGACAGCCCACCGGTGAAGGACCTGGGCCTACGGCTGGTTCTGTCGGCCGACGACGGATTCCAGTCCCGCCACACATACCTCGTGCGGGTGGTTGAGGGTGTCGGCGCCAAGGAGAAAGTCCTGGCCGAGGGCAACTTCCTCTTGGAGTAGCGGCAAAAGGGGCTTTGCTGGGTCCTCTTTTGCGTGTCAGATTCCAGCAAGTCACCAGCGGAGGATTCACAATGATCGCCATCTTCGGAGCTTCGGGAAACACAGGGGGAACCGCCGCGGCGTCCCTGCTTAAGGCCGGCAAGAAAGTTCGTGTCGTCGGTAGGAGCAAAGAAAAGCTTGCCCGCCTGATCGAGGCCGGCGCGGAAAGCGCGCTGGGCGACATAGAAAATCCGAGCTTCATCAAAAGCGCACTGGCAGGCGCGGATTCAGCGTACGTCTTGATTCCGCCCAACATGGTCACCGACGATTTTCGCGCCTACCAGCGGCGGGTGGTCGACAGTTTCGTCGGCGCCATCGAAGCTACCGGCGTCCGCCACGTGGTGCTGCTGAGCAGCGCCGGCGCGCACCACCGCGAGGGCACGGGCCCCATCGTTGCGCTGCACGCATTCGAGGAACGGCTCGCGAAGGTCGCCTCGCTCAACGCCTTGTTCTTGCGCGCGGGTTTCTTCATGGAAAACGTGTTGATGAGTCTCGCGCTCATCAAAGGACAGGGCATCTACCCGGGCCCGATGCCTGCGGAGGTGGCGGTGCCGATGATTGCCTCGGCCGATATCGGCAACTACGCGGCCTCGCGCCTTGCGCGCTTGGATTTCTCTGGCAAGAGCGTGATGCACATCGTTGGCCCCAGACCGGTCTCTCAGACCGACCTGGTCTCCATTTTGAGCCAGGCCGTCGACAAACCGATCCGCTACCAGCAGGTTTCGCTCGACGATGTGGAGAAGGGCCTTGTCCACGCGGGGATGAAATCGGTGACGGTCGCGCTGTTCATGGAAATGTACCGCGGCGCCGGTCAGGGTCTGGTGGCGCCCGAGGCGGGGGGGCCCATCGTGCAAGGCTCGACGACCTTCGAGACCTTCGCCAAGCAGGTGTTCGCCCCGGCGTATCGCGCATAGCCCTCAGTTGTGCGGCTTCGGCTGCGCAACGTCACTTGCGCAACTTGGCCACCTCGTCGGCGAAGACGGTCGGCGGATCGGCCACGAAGTGAAGGTGTTCCCCGGTCACTGGGTGATCGAAACCCAGCGTGGCCGCGTGCAGAAGCAGGCGCGCGCACGCGATGGGTATGCCCCCGTGGCGCACGAGATCGCGGATGTACACGGTTTCACCAACCAGCGGGTGCCCTTGCTCGGCCAGATGAATACGAATCTGATGCGTGCGTCCGGTCTGCAAGCGGATCCGGCACAGGGTCGCGTTTCTGAACGTCTCCACGACTTCCACATGGGTGATCGCGTGCTGGCCACCGCCAAAGCGCCGCGAGCTGCCGCGCAGACCGTCGCCCCGGTTCTCGACGAGCTGCGATTCGATGCGCCCCGCACGAACTTGTCCGTGTGCGACTGCGATGTACTCGCGATCTGCCAGGTGTTCCTTGAAGACCCGGTGCAATCCGCGTTCGGCAAGCTTGGTCTTGGCGAAGCAGACCAGCCCCGACGTGTCTTTGTCGATGCGATGAACCGTGTAGAGCGGCGTCACCGTGGCGCGCTTGCCTTCGGCGCGCCAGGCGTCGCGAATCAAGTCGAGCGCGGTCCCGGTTTCCTTCCGGTCGTAGGGCACCGTCGACACGCCTTCGGGTTTTTCGATCACGACCAAGTGGCCGTCTTCGTAGACCATGCGAAATCCCGGCCGCAGGAGCCGACGGCGCGGATCGGGCTTGGCCATATTCCACGCTATCTTCTCGCCGCCCACGAGTCGGTGCGCCGCCTCGGTCGCATCGCCGTCGACCGTGACCTTGCCCGAGGCGCACATCTCGCGTACCTGGCGCCAGCTTCGGTCGGGCATACGTTCTCGCAGGGCTGCGGCGAGCGTCTGTCCCGCAGGCGCGTCGAAGTCTCCGCGGGTTGTGTGGGGATGCTTGGTCATGGTCGCCACCATCTTAGACCGTGATCGCCGTCGTACGAATGTCGCACAAGCAGGTGTACCATGGTGGTCACCAAGGAAGACACCATGGCGAACGATTCAATCCTCGATGAGCTTCGGCAATTCGTGGCCGAACGCGACTGGAGCCAGTTTCACGACCCGAAAAACCTGGCCATGTTGCTTGCTTCCGAGGCCGGAGAGCTGTTGGCCGAGTACCGCTGGGTGCGAAACGACGAGTCCGACGGCTTCTCGCGCGATCCGCCGGCCAGGCAGCGCATCGCCGACGAGATCGGCGACGTGGGCATCGCCCTCTTGCTTCTGTGCGACCGCATCGGCTTGGACCTTGGGACCGCGATGCGAGAGAAGCTGGCGCGCAATCGCGTGCGCTATCCAGTGGAGCACTCCAAGGGCAAGGCCACCCGGCCGGTCGAATAGGCCGATGGCATGCCCGGTCAAAGATCACCGAGGACCTGGCATCAAACTTGAAGATTGGCGGTATGCTTTCAACCACCCTAAGGAGCAAGCAATGAGGTCATCCGCGATGGCACGCAGGTTTGGCGCTTTTTCGGCCGTGAGTCTGGCCGGCGCGGCTGTGCTAGTTTTTCACACTGCCGCGTTCGCGCAACAGCCCGAGACGAAGAAGAACGACCCGGCCAAAGACGATGCGAAAAGCGCAAAGGACGACGCGAAAGGAGCTGCCCCGGCCGCCGAGCCCCAGGCTGCGCCCAAAGCCGAGACCAACACCGAGGTCAAGAAGGCCGAGTCGCAGCAAGACCTGCCGCCCGAATACTCGCCGCCCCCCGGCTACCGCCACGGCCCACCCGCACCCATGCCGCGCTACCCCCAGCCGCCTAGCGAAGGAGGACCCTACTATCAGGGACCCTATTATCACGATTACGAGTACGGCCCACCGCCGCCGCCCTATCCACCCTACCCGCCGCCCCGCTACTATCGGCGCTACGCGCCGCCTGCGGGCCCGGTCGCCTATCCCGAGCCGCTTCGCTATCGGCCGTTCTTCTTCGGCTTCGGCCTCGGGGTAAGCGGCGTGGCAGTGTTCCCGTACGCTTCCTACGCTGGCAATACCGCGCGCGTCGGGATCGGATACAACCTCGACATCGGCTTCGGCCTGTCGCCGCGCTGGTCGCTGGTGCTGGCGGTTGACGGCGCCGCGGCACACTTTAACAACGCGGACGTCAGCTCGACCGTCTACACGATCGGTCCGCAGTTCTTCATCACCCGCAACCTTTACGCTAGGGTCGGCATCGGCGGCGCGGACAGGACCTACGACTACGGCAACGGTTATGACCGGTCCGGGTACTACTACGACAACGGCTTCGACAGCAATTCGGGCTTGGGTGGGGTGGCGGCCCTGGGCGTGGAAGTCATGCAGTCGTACCACGTGGCTTTGGGCATCGAGGCCAACGGCACCCTCAGCTATTTCCGAAACGACGACACGCTGAGCACGTTCGGAATAAACTTCGTGATGAAATTGTTCTAACCTCAGGGCGTGCCACGAACCACCACGCCGCCACGGTTTCCTCCAGCCGAGGCGGCCTTCCCAAAGGCAGTAGTGACGCACGTCCCTCGATTGGTCCACGGACGGCGCCTGGCTGTCATTGCACTGGGCGCCGTCCTCGTCTTCTGCGCTTGTTCCGCGCACAACTTGCCCAAGTCCGAGGGATGTGGTTCGGACCGAGACTGCAAGCTCGACCGAGTCTGTGAGCGCGGACAGTGCATCTGGCCCGCCGGCCCGATGGCGAAGACGACCGCCCTACCGCCAGGTGCGCCCGCAAAGCCGGCCGGCGAGGTGCCGGTGGCGATAGGCCCGGCGCCGCAATCGATGTTTCGCTTCGAGCCGCACCACCGCGGACGGTCGTCGTTTCTGATCCCCAGGCAGAAGCCCGCCATCCGGTGGACCATGGAGACCTCGGCGCCGATCACGGCATCCCCGACGGTGTCGAACGATGGCCTCGTGCTTGGGGCAAGTCACAGTGGCAAGGTCTTCGCCCTGGACAAGAGCGGCAAGCTGGTCTGGGCCGCCGCCACCGGCGATCTGGTGTGGAGCACGCCCGCCATCGCAGCGCAAGGTACCGTGTACGTCGGATCCGACGACGACAACCTGTACTCGCTCGACGGAAAGACCGGCAAGGTCATGTGGAAGTACCACGTCGGCACCTGCCAGCAAACTGTGGGCATCGGTCCCGAGGCTACCCGCTGTGACGTCGACGCCGGGCCTACCGTCGGCCCCGACGGAACCATCTACACCGGCGGCGACGCCATCTACGCCATCGAGCCGGACGGAAGCCTGCGCTGGCGCTTCGCCACCGGCGCGCACGTCGCAAGCGCCCCAGCTATTGCCGACGACGGTACCGTATACGCCGGCAGCCAAGACAACAGCGTGTATGCCATCGCGCCCGATGGACGCCGGCAGTGGGAATTCCGCGCGCGCGACGACGTCGACTCAAGCCCGGCCATCGAGGAAGACGGCACCGTCTACGTCGGCTCGGACGACAATCGCCTGTACGCCCTGAGCCCGCAGGGACAATTGCTGTGGGCCTTCACCACCGGCGACGATGTGCGCGCATCGCCCGCCATCGGTCGCGATGGCACGGTCTACATCGGCTCATTCGACGGGCTCTTCTACGCGATTCGGCGCGACGGCACGCTGGCGTGGGCATTCCGGGCCGGCGACCGCATCGCCTCCTCGGCGCTGGTCGACGCTGCCGGCGCGGTTCTTTTTGGATCGCAAGACGACCGCCTATACGCGGTCGAGCCCGACGGGAAGCTGCGCTGGTCCGTCGAGCTGGGCGGTGACGTGGACAGCTCGCCGATCTTGGATGCCGACGGCACCATCTACGTGGGCACCGACGACGGCAAGCTGTACGCCCTGAAATCGCAGTAGCGCGGCGGCCGGAACCGAACCAGGGCTCCGGGTCTGGGATCCGTGGTTGGAAATCCGAAATCAGAGCCCGAGTAGCTCTTCGCGCGACAGCATGCGCAGTCCTTCTGCCCCAAGAGCAGCCCGTGCGCGTTCGATCTCGTGGGTTTCGACGATGATCACGGCACGCCGGTTGGCGACGAATCCGCTGGAGTTGTCGAGATTGATCTGCTTGCGGGCCAAGCAGTCGGCCACCGCCAGCAGGGCACCGGGCTTGTCGGCAACCTCGACGGGAATCACGTCGAGAAAGCTCGCCATCACGCCGCTCTGCTTGAGCACGCGGTGGCCCAGATCCGGGTCGGGAATCAGAAACTTCATCACGCCGAACGGTCCGCTGTTGGCGATGGTGACCCAGCGGATGTTCACGCCCGCGTCGGCAAGCAGGCGCGTGACGTACGCGGTCTGCCCTGGCTTGTTCTCCACGAAGACGGCAAGCAATCGCACGCTATTCATCAGAACCTCCTACAGCTTCCGGTTGTCGATCACCCGCTTGGCCTTGCCTTCGCTGATGGGCAACGTTCCCGGCGGCACCAGCTCGATCTTCGGTTTGATGAGAATCTCGGCCCGCAACTGCGCGGCAATTTGGCCCTGCAGATCGACCACGTGCTCAAGCTGGCCATCGAAACCGAGGTCGGACAACTCGACCTTCACGGTCATCTCGTCGAGACCGTCCAGAATGATGAGGTAGTTGCGTCCCACCTTGGGCACGCTCATCAGAACCCGCTCGATCTGCTGCGGGTAGATGTTCACGCCACGAACGATCAGCATGTCGTCGGCGCGACCGGTGATGCGCTGGATGCGGCGATGGGTGCGGCCACACGGGCATGGCTCGGCCACGATCGCCGTGATGTCGCGCGTGCGGTAGCGAAGAATCGGCATCGCCTCGCGCACGAGCGTGGTCAGCACCAACTCTCCGCGCTCGCCGTCGGGTAGGTTCTGCCCGGTCTCCGGGTCGATGATCTCCATCACGTAATGATCTTCCCAAAGGTGCATGCCGGATTGTTCCTGGCACTCGAAGGCGACACCGGGGCCGTTCATTTCCGACAGACCGTAGGAATTGAACACGCGCAGGCCAAGCCCTTCCTCGATCTTGCGGCGGGTGGCCTCGGTGTAGGGCTCGGCCCCCACGAATGCGCGCACGAGACGTAGTTCCTTGCGTGGATCGATCCCGCGCTTTTCCAGGAAGTCGGCGAAGTAGAGCGCGAAGCTGGGCGTGATGTGGATCGTGGTGGTGCCGAAATCCTGCATCAGCATGAGCTGGCGTTCGGTGTTGCCCGGCCCCGCAGGAATGACCAGCGTCCCGATCTTTTCGGCGCCGTAGTGCATGACGAACGCCCCGGTAAAAAGGCCGTAGGTCATCATGTTCTGAAAGATGTCCCGCTTGGTCACACCGGTCGCCACCATGCTTCGCGCGCACAGCTCGGCGGCGTTGTCCACGTCGCGCGCGGAAAAGAACAGCGCCTTCGGCTTGCCCGTGGTGCCGCTGGAGGTGTGTAGGCGCATGGCCTCGTCCAGCGGCACCGCCAGCATGCCCGCCGGGTAGACGCTGCGCAGGTCGGCGCCCGTGGTGAACGGCAAGCGCGCCAGATCGGACAGATTGGAGATGGAATCGGGCGCAACCTTCGCCTCTTCGAGCCGCGATCGGTAGAAGGGAACCCTGCCGAACACGCGCGCCACGGTTCGCTGGAGGCGCTCGATCTGCAGCGCCTCCAGTGCGGGTCTTGCTAGGGTTTCTTCTTCGGGCTTCCAATACGAGACTTTGCTCGCGGACGTCATGGCAGCCCCAATAGTGCCAGAATCTGCCGGTCATTGCTCGACATGCTTGTTTGTCGCCCCGCCTTGTCCTACCGTAGGCCCAATCTGCTGCTGGGAGACTGTCATGGCTCAAGACAGCGCAACCACGATCAAGAACAAGGGTTGGACCGTTACCATCGCGGCCCTATCAATAAATCTGGTATTAGGGGTCCTCTATGCATGGGGGGTGGTGGCCAAAGCCTTGGTCGTGCAGTGGCACTGGAGCAAGGCGGACGCCGCGCTTCCCTTCACCGTATCCACCGCCGCTTTCGCCATCACGATGATCGTGGCGGGACGGCTGCAGGACAAGCTGGGCCCGCGCCTCATTGCCGCACTCGGCGGAATCGTGCTTGGGCTCGGTCTGGTCCTCTCGTCGTTCACACAATCGCCGGCGCTCATGCTGGTCACCTTCGGTCTCGTCGGAGGCGTCGGCATCGGACTTGGCTATTCGGCGACCACGCCGCCTGCCATCAAGTGGTTTCCGCCCAGCAAGAAAGGCCTGGTGACCGGCATTGTCGTTAGCGGCGTCGGGTTGGCCGCAGTCTACATCTCGCCGCTTGCCCAGGTTCTGCTCAAGGCGACCGGCATCCAACAGACCTTCCTCTATCTCGGCATAGGCGCGATTGTGGTCGTGGTGGTGCTGGCGCAGCTTCTACGCAATCCGCCGGCCGGCTTCCAGCCCGCCGCCGCGGCGCCGGCAGCCACGTCCGCGGCCAGGACTGCCTTGGCGACACGCCCCAACCTCGACTTCGGCGCCATGCTACGGACCCCGCAGTTCTACCGCCTGTGGCTGATGTTCATCCTGGCCGCCTCGGCGGGACTTATGATCATCGCCCACGTCGCCATCATCGCCAAGGAACAGGCACGCTGGGAATGGGGATTCGTCCCGGTGGTGCTGCTCGCCATCTTCAATAGCTGCGGCCGCGTGGCGAGCGGCATCGTCTCGGACCGCATCGGCCGCACGCAAACCATGATGCTGGCGTTCGCCCTGCAAGCCTGCAACATGTTCGCGTTCTCCCACTACACAAGCTCGGCGCTGCTGGTGTTCGGATCGGCTTTCACCGGCCTTTGCTACGGCACCATCTTCACGCTCATGCCGGCCGCCACCGCCGACTTTTACGGCGTAAAGAACCTCGGCGTGAACTATGGCTTCGTGTTCACCGGGTTTGGCGTGGCGGGTGTCTTCGGGCCGCTGCTGGGCGGAAAGATCCGCGACGTGACCGGCAGCTACGCTACCTCGTACGTCATCTCGGCCATCATGCTGCTGGTCGGGACCGTGCTCGCCTACACCACGCGCGCGCCCGCGACTGAGCCGGCCGCCGCGCTCGTGCCTGCGAAACCTGAACAGGCGTAGCTCATTCCGGCATCCGGGACGCAACCGGATCACCGGGCGGCTGCGATGAACGGGTGTAACATTGACAGGCCGATGTTCACTCGCGTGTTTGCGCTCGGGATTTTCCTCGTGCTCGCGGGCACGGCGCAAGCGGCCGTGCTGCGGGTATCGGCCGAGCCCCCGTTTTCTTCCGAGCGTCTGGGCGACGCGATTCGCAGCTACCTGGACGGCGCCGAGGTGACGATTGTGTCGCCGCCCGGTCAGCCGGATCTCCGCGACGGCGCCTCAGCCGAGCCCGGTGTGGTGTACGTGACCCTGCGCCGTCACGACGCGGCCGAGGACGACGCCGAGGTGGTGTTGCTGGAAGCCGGCGACACGATCATTGCCCGCCTGCCCGGCGCGATGCGCATCGAGGATCTTTATCGAGCGGCCGCGCTCAAGGTGCAGGCCCTCTTGCAACGGCGGATGGCCGCTGGAATTGCGGATGGGCCGGTCGGGCTCGTCGGCGATCGAGCCTCCCCCGAGCCCCACGGGCCCCGCGATCGACTCCTGCTCGATGCCGACCTGGTCTTGCTGTTGCCGTCGGATGGGCTGGCTCGCCAGGGACTCCGCCTGGGCGCCGGCTTGCGGTTTGCGCGGCGCGGACGGCTTGGGCTTGGCGCCTATCTTGAGGCGCCCCAGTCGACGCACGTGCAGGGCATCGAGGTGTCGACCTGGGAGGTGCCTGTCTGGTTGTCGCTTGGTTTCGCCTGGCACCAGGGGCGCTGGCTCGGCTGGCTGGACGCTGTGGGCCACGCAGCGGTGCGCAGGATCTCGGCCGAATCCCCCGGAATCGTTTCCAATTCTGATACGTCGCTGTCGCCACGGGCCGGTGGCGCCATTGGGTTTGGCCTTCCCATCAGGCCGGATCTGCACGCGCAGGCGCAGGTGTCGGTGCTGGGTGTTCTCGCCGACACGCGCTACCGCGTGGACGATCAGGTGGTGTCGCCCTCGGCGCGGATGCTGGTGTTGCTTGAGCTGGGGCTCGCCTACGGGTTGCGCTGATGCGGTCGATCCCGGGATTCTGCGAGGGCGAGCTAACCTTTGGGCCGCGCCTGGCCACACTACTAAGTGTGAACCCCGAGCCCGATAGCCTGGGCACCGGCTGCGAGGAGAGCTGGACGGCCGACTACGTGCGCCGTGCGCAGACCGGGGATCCCGAGGGCTACCGCCAGCTCTTTCGCTTGAACGTCCGGCGCCTGCATGCCCTGGTGCGCCGCCTGGCCGGCCCGGATTGCGACGTCGACGATCTGGTGCAGACCATTTTCGTGCAAGCTTTCCGGGCGCTGCCCGGATTCCGCGGCGACGCCGCCTTCTTTACCTGGCTTGGTCGCATAGCGGTCCGAATCACCCTGCGCCAGGCGCAGAAGAATCGCTCGCGCAGCTTGCCGTTCGACGAGGCCACGGACAGCAAGGCCGGCAGCTCGCCCGAGGGCAACGCAGACGCGCGACGGGCGCTTGCGCGCTTCGACGCCATTATCACCTCGCTTTCGGAAAAGCGGCGCGCCGCCTTCGTGCTCCACGTCTTGCAAGGCCACAGCCTGGAGGAAGTGGCGGCCATGCTCGACGCCCGGGTCGGTGCCGTGAAGGTGCGGATCCACGACGCGCGCATGGAAATCGAGCGCCAGGCCCGCCAGGATCCATACCTCGCCCACTATCTGCAATGGGAGCCCACGCCATGAATGCGTGCGAGAAGACGCAAGCACTCTTGTTCGAAACCACCGACGGCCGGACTGGCCCGGCCGTGCGTGCCGCGCTGGAGGCGCACGTGGCAGCCTGCCCGCACTGCAAGCAGGTCTTTGCGACGTGGACCGGGACGACCTCGCGACTGCGCGCATTGCCCATCGCGGAGCCTTCGGCGGTGGGCCTGCGGCGCATGGAGAACGAGGTGCTCCGCCAGATGCAAACTCTACCCACCGAGCACCGACGCCAGCGCCTGTGGCTCGCCCTCGCGGCCGGGCTTGTTCTCGCGGGGGGCGTTGGGGCGATCTCCCTACGCGCCAGCGCCCCCCAACCCTTCGCGCGCATCGACACCCTGTGGGGCCGGGTAACCCTCTCGGGCGTGGCCATGAACCGAGGTGCGGCCATCGGGCCGGGTGGCGCGCTAGAGATCGCCGCCGAAGGTGAGGCCTCTTTCACCGTCGGCAGGGCCGCGGACGTGCGGCTGCTCGGCCCCGGGCGGGTGGTGCTGGGTGGAACCTCGCAAGGACCTCGTCTTCGGCTCGACAGCGGCCGGCTTGCCGTGCAGCTTGGGCATCGCGAGACCGGCGAAAGCTTTGCCGTCGCCACCGCACACGGGCGCGTGGAGGTGCGGGGAACACGATTCGTGGTCGGCTATAACGCGCAGGGCTCGTACGTGCACGTCGATGAAGGCGAGGTAGCGGCCTTCCGCGCGGGCGTGGCCACGCCCTTCGCGGTCAGGGCGGGCGAGACCTTCTCGCTTGCGACCGAGCCAAGCCCGGTGCCGCCATCCGAGCTGGCCCTGGCACCCGAGCCCACCTTGGCGCATGAGCCCCGCCAGTGCCCGAAATCGAGTTGCACCGAGGCCGGCGTGCGCGCACGCAGGGCGATGCGGGTCGGCAACCCCGGGCGCGCACTGGAGCTTGTGGAACAGGCCCTGGGCCAGGCTGCAAACTGCCCGCCCGAGGCACGTTGCCTCGACGAATTAGGCTACCTGCACGCCGAGGCGTTGCAACAGGCCGACCGCATCGAATCCGCGGTGGCGGCCTACCGCTCGCTCAACCGTCCAGGCGCCACCCGGGCCATGCGCCAGAACGCGCTCTATGCTGAGGCTTTGTTGGAGCGGCGGCTGGGTCGCACCACAGACGCTCGCCAGAGCTTCGAGCGTGCCCTGATCGCCAGCCCGGATGGAGCCCTGGCCGAAGAATCCATGGCCGCCTTGCTGGAGCTTCTCGAACCCGCGGGCACTGATGCGCACGCCGTGGCCGAGCGCTACTTGAAGCGCTATCCGCGCGGAGTGGCGGCGCCGCGAGCTCGGCGTATTCTGTCGGTTGCGCCCAGCGCGCGCTGATTGATGACCGACCTGTGGTTCCGTGCTTGCATTCTCCTGCTTGCGGCGACCGCCGCGACGGGATGCGTGCGCGACGTGGAGCTGGCCACCACACCCACGCTCGTGCTGTGCGCGGGCGACGGCACGGCATGCGCCAGTGCCGATGCGTGTTGCTCGGGTACCTGCAGCGACGGATTGTGCAACCACGCGCTGTGCGCGGCCGAGGGGACAGCCTGCGAACGCCCCGAGGATTGTTGCTCGTACCAGTGCCAGCAGGACGGCAGCGGGCAACTGGCCTGCGCGTCCGACTTGGGCTGCGCCAGCGACGGCCTTGCCTGCAGTCGCGCCGCCGCATGCTGCGGACTCGCTTGCACCAGCGAAGGCATCTGCGGCGGGAATCTATGCGTGCAGGAAAAGGCCGCGTGCGTGACCGCGAGCGACTGTTGCTCGGGCGACTGCATGGGCGGCAAGTGCGAAGCCCCGGCGCCTGGCTGTCGCGTGGCCGGCGAGACCTGCGCGACCGACGGCGATTGTTGCGGCGGCCAATGCGGCCCCATCGGCGAGGGCGCGACCGGTTGCCTTCTCGTTGGCGGCTGTCGTGTGGCCGGCGAGACCTGCAGCAACGCAACCGATTGCTGTTCGGGTCTTTGCCAGGTGACGCCGAGCGGGGCCGCCACCTGCAAAGCTCTGCCCGGCTGCAAAGTCATCGCCGAGCGCTCGACCGATGCCAAGAGCTGCTGCTCGGGCGTGTGCGGCGGCGACGGTCGCTGCCAAGGCGCGGGCGGATGCTTTGCCAAGGACGAACGTTGTCAATCAAACGACGACTGCTGCTCGGGAACCTGCCGAAGCGTACCCGAAGGCGTGCTCCGATGCGCAGACACACCGGTGTGCAAGTCCACCTGACAGGCGTGCAAAGGGCCCGACAAGTGCTGCGATCCCGGCGCTGCCTGCGACGAGACAGGGCGCTGTTCGGTTCAAGGCGCGTGCCGAAAGGCAGGCCGCCCCTGTGCCCTGGCCGCCGACTGTTGCTCCGGCGTCTGCGCGCCGAGCACCTCGGGCAAGCTCGCCTGTCGCGACACCTGTGCGCCCGCTGGTGCGCCCTGCACGGCCGCAGCGGACTGTTGCTCGGCAAGCTGCTCCGGTTTTCCCGCGCGTTGCCTGCCGGAGTCGTAGGCTCAACTTTTTCGCAGACAAGCCTGCCTTGCATCGCGTAAGCTGCGCCTGACCTTCAAGGAGGGCTCTTCATGAATAGGACTAGAAGACTGGCTTGGACTTTGGCTTGGCTCGCTCTGCTCCCGTTTGGATGCGAGGATCCCGGGACCGCAATTCCGGTTTCTCCGGACAATGGCGACAATTTACCGATCGGGCGATCGATGGCGGCAGTGACCGTTTCACAGTCGCTGATTGACGGCTTCGCGGCGTCACTGAAAGACGACCTGCTTACGCCCTATTACCCCACCGCGCACGACGGCAGTTATGGCGGTTTCGTCGAGGACCGCAGCGGCACCTGGGCCTTGCAGCAGGACAGCGACAAGTTCATCGTGGCCCAGGCCAGGTATACCTGGACCGCTTCCAAGGCGTCGCAGTTCTACGCGACCAGCAACCCGAGCGCAGCCGCCCAGTACAAGGCAAGCGCAGCCGTGGGTTTCGCGTTTCTCAAGAAGATGTGGCGGGACTCTGCCAACGGCTTCGCGCTGGTGTCTGATCGAAACGGTAGCAACCTGCGGAACACCGGCAAGGAGACGTACATCGTCTATGGCAACGCCTTCGGAATGTACGCCGCCGCGGCCTACTACGCGGCCTCGGGCGACGCCAATGCCCTGACCCTTGCCAGCAACGCCTTCACCTATCTCGACACCTATTTCTACGATACCCAGTACGGCGGCTACTACATCACGGCCACTGACAAGCGCAAGGAAACCAACACCAACGTGCACGTGCTCGAGGCGCTCATCGAGCTCTACAACGACATGCCGACGTCCAATTCCCTGCGCGCGACCGTGGGCAGCCGGCTGGGCCAATTGGTCGGCCTTTTTCACGACAAAGCCATCCACTGCCCGGCCGGCAACGACTGCTTCGCCTACCCGGTCATGAACCAGGATTGGACCGCCAGCACCAGCGACGTGTCGTTCGGCCACGACCTGGAGCTGACCTCGTTGATGGTGCAGGCCATCTCGGCCCTGGGCCAGGATCCGCTGACCAGCTCGTACATCACGAAGCTCAAGAAGGTCGTGGACTTCACCTTCAGCCACGGCGGCTACAGCAGCGCTGGCGGGTTCTACTACACCGGCACCTACAGCAGCGGCACGGTGTCCATCAACGATTCGGAGTTGCAGTGGTGGCCCCAGGCCGAAGGCGTGGGGTCGCTGTGCCTGATGCGGAAACTCTTCCCCGCCGACACCAGCTACGAGCCCCTCCTCAACAAGAGCTGGAGCTACATCAATACGCAGTTCATCGACCACACGAACCACGGTTGGGTGCGCATGGCCGGCGACATGAACATCGCCAAGGCGTGGGAATGGCACTGCAACTACCACGACGGGCGCGCCCTGATGAACTGCCTCAGTTGGCTGAGCGGCGCGTGCACCCCAAAGACCTGCACTTCCCTCGGCGCCACCTGCGGGTCGCCGAGCGACGGCTGCGGAGGCACCCTCTCCTGCGGCACCTGTGCCTCCGGCCAGACCTGCAATGCCAGCTACCAGTGCGTTGCCGCGTGCACGCCCCAGACCTGCGCGTCGCTGGGCGCCGTGTGCGGCACCCCGAGCAACGGCTGTGGCGGCACGCTTTCCTGCGGCACCTGCCCCACCGGCCAGGCCTGCAACAGCAGCAATCAATGTGTCACCGCCACCAACACCGCGCCGATGGTTAACGCCGGCGTTGACCGCGCCGTCACCTTGCCGTCCACACTTGCCATCGCCGGCACCGCGACCGACGACGGATTGCCAACCCCGCCGGCGCTTACCGTTGCCTGGAGCAAGACCAGCGGCCCCGGCACCGCGACCTTCAGCCCCGCCAATACCGCCAGCACGACCATCACCTTCTCGGCAGCCGGAACCTATGTGTTGCGATTGACCGCCAGCGACGGCGTGCTGTCGGCCTATGACGAGGTCCAGGTCACGGTCAGCAGTGCCGGCACCAATCCCTGCGACGGCCTTTGCACCGGCCCCACCAGCTTTACCATGAACGGCAGCTACTCGTCCGGTAGCCTCGGCACGGGCGCGGTGTGCCGCCAGACCACGTCGGTAGTCCACGGCGGCAACTGCGGCAATTTCGCCAGCTCGCGCACGCTGTCGGTGAATGGCACCAAGATGACCTGTAGCGGGGGCAACTGGTCGTCGGTTCCGGCGGCCAGAAACGGCGGCTACTGCATCTCGGCCACCGCCGGCGACTATGCTTGGGCGTACTACACGCTTTGGTAGAGGCCCCAAAGACTCACCAACACCCACGTCTTGTGGTAGCTGCGACACCAACGACGGCGAGGAGCACCGCCCCTAAACAATTCGGCGTTCCCTGGTGGACGGGCGACACGACGGAAGACGTCAATTCCGGACGACCGATACTCTCAGGCGGGTATTGATGTTACCGTGACAGTATGGTCGCAAGGGCTCGTGACGTCGTCGTTGCCGTGATCATGACTCTCGCCGGCGTTGCCGCATGCGATGGCGACGGATCGTCAGCGAACGCGGCCAACCCGCCGCCAACGCAACCGCAGGACGGGCCGCCCGCCGGCTACCCGGATGGACACGCGGTCATTCCCGCCGCCGGGCAAGCCGAAGACGTGTCGTCGCCG